>JBDTOX010000166.1:0-11719 GCA_039933015.1 Methylophilaceae bacterium | reverse complement strand
GGGGTAACTGCGCCTGACTGAAACAGGCACGCACAGAAATGTAATTTTTAAAGGCGAATTAATTAGGTATTTAGATCATCGTGATCTGGCCCGAGCTTAAAATGCTAGCCCTCAACAGCTACGGATGTGCTCCTGTCGCACATCTTTAGTCGTGGCCGACCAGTTTCAGTCCGATTACACCGGTCAGGATTAGTGCCACACATACCAGCCGTCCGATGCTCGCGTCATCGCCAAACAGCACGATGCCGAAGATGATTGTGCCTGCAGCGCCTATCCCGGTCCAGACCGCATAGGCAGTACCGACAGGTAAGGTTTTCATCGCAATGCCCAGAAGCACCACGCTGATCACCATGATCACCAAGGTTGCCACCGTGGGCCAGAGCAGGGTCAGTCCATTGGTGTATTTCAGGCCAATTGCCCACGCCGTTTCGAATAGACCTGCTATGAAAAGAATAACCCATTCCATATTCGTGCCTCACTGATAAATTTACGTTGAATGCTGCATAAATGCCGGGACCGTTGCAAAACCTCCACCGTCCCCTGCTTGTTACTGACTGCTACTGGTGCCTGGCATTACTTACACGCTGTACTCAATTGCATGATTGCCACCGGAGCTATGCGTGACGTCCAAGACGGTAAATACATGCTAGTACGGCAAGTGGGTACTGCACAATCGTTTCCTCGGCTTTTGCGAGCCAGGCGTTGATTTTGGCTGGAATGCATGTAATGCACCGTATATGCAGCGGAGCACAGCATTATCCCGTGGCCCGCCATGCACAGTTTTACGACCAGGCTGTGCGCCATGAAGCCGGCGTCATAGCACTATCACAGTGCGCTTGCCGATTGGCTTCCTGCACTTACTGTGCATCAGTAACGCTTGTTCCACAAATGGCAACGGGGGCGACATTTCTGTCGCCCCCGTTGTTATTTCAAGGTCTTAAGACTTGCTTGGAAGACTTACAGTCTCCATTCCAGATCTGGATTTTCACCCGGATTGTAAGCAACGCCCCAAACCTTCTGTTCGCGCTTGTAAGGTTTCTGATGCTGTGGATCCTCATCTTCGATCTCGCGAGCTAGACGGTGGCCGTCGAAAGTAACATCTGCGATAAGTCTTGGCGCTTCGGCGTCACCAATGACAAATACGTTGTCGATACCATTCGATTCCCACTCAGCCTTACGCGCTTTCAGTTCACGATAGAGTCCGTCTTGCGAGACGCGTGAAGTAACCAGAATCACTGTGTCACATTCGTGCCACTCATGACTGTTGTTCTCTCTACGCGGCAGTTGACCTGCACCCTTGTATTCGCGTTTATAACCTTCGCCCCAAATGTTGAATAGTTCAACGCGACCATTCTCCACTTTAGAGCAGCCAGTTTCACCGAGCACCTTGATGCCGAGTTCGTGAATAAGCCGCTGCATGTTCGCGCCTTCCAGCGTGAAGTCCATGTAAGCACCCAATGGGCAAACGGTTGCAACCGTTACTTCGTGACCGGCACGTGCGAATTTTTCTGCCAGGCTCGGCGCTGTGTAGTAAGCATCGTAGTTGATGATCATTACGCGCTTGCCAACTGCTTTTTTACCTTCAAACACCTGTTCTGGCGTCAGAACGTGCGGCAGGCTTGCGTCTGCACCAGGAATCGGCTCGTGTGTGCGGTGGTTAACACCGTTGGTGCTCCACTTGGCACCCGTAGCGATAACGACACGCGATGCGCCATAGGCCAGGATGTCGTCGGCTGTCATAGGTTTAACACCTAAAGCCAGCTGACACTGCTTGTTCTTTTTGACCAGCTTGGTGAGCTGGATTTCGCGGTAATCACGATGGAAGCTCCACTCGGCAAGACCCGGCAGTGTCGCAACGTCGTTGACGTAGCCGCCGACCTTCTCTTTTGCGTCCACCAAGTGAACGGTATAGCCGCGTTCCATCAGTACGCGCGCGCATTCAGAACCAGCAGGGCCTGCGCCAACGATCAGAACGTCATGTTCCGATTTTGCTGGCTCAAACTTCTCTGGGTGCCAGCCGCGACGATATTCCTCACCGGCGGTAGCATTTTGCGTACAAATGAACGGCACACCGCCCATTTCCCAGCGTGAGATACAGACGTTACAGCCGATACAGGTGCGGATGTCATCCACGCGGCCTTCATCAATCTTGCGTGGCAACCATGGATCGGCAATGGATGGACGTGCTGCGCCGATAATATCCACAATGCCTGAAGTAACGACTTGCAGCATTTTCTCAGGTTCGTAGTAGCGACCAACACCCACTACTGGCTTGCTGGTTGCCTGCTTGATGTGACGAATCCAGTCATTTTCATGACCCATCTGGTAGAAGCGTGAAGGGCCAGCATCTTCACCCCATTCGGTGATGTCGCCGATATTGACATCCCACAAGTCTAGGTAAGGTGATGCCAGCTCGATAAATTTCAAACCGTCTTCGCCAATCTCGACACCCTTGCCACCGTACAGCGTATCAACTGCGCAACGGGTAACCAGGCCGATATCATCGCCGCATGCGCGCTTGATTTGCTCTAGTGTTTCAACCCAGAAGCGGGCGCGATTTGCGAAGCTACCACCATATTCATCAGTACGGCGGTTGTAGTAGGGGTTGAGCCACTGCATAGGGCCATAGGCATGCGCGCCATAAACGTTGACCAGGTCGAAACCTACGTCACGTGCACGCAGCGCAGCGTCTACATACTGCTGCTGCAGTCTTTTTAGTTCGTCAATATCTGCTGCATGATTGTAGGTAAAGCCCGGGCAATTCGGTACGGTAGCGAAATCAGAATTGTATTGGCTTGGTCCACGCGCGATTGTGCGTGATTCCAGGCCTGGCGCATGGGGGCCACCGTAAAACAGTTCGCAGCCGGCAAGTGAGTCGTGGCTGTGAACATGGTCGACCATAGCTTTAAGGTTGCGCATGTCGCCTTGATCCCAGATACGTGCGGTAATCCGCAATGTATCATCGCATTCAGGGTGGATCGAGCATTGCTCTGTGTTAACCGCACCCCAGCCGCCTTCGGCCTTAATGCCGCGGTGGGCCATATTCATGCCGGGGGAATTGGTACCGGCGCCGTTGCAGTGCGGCACCTGATAGAACCTGTTGCGTATGGTTTTGGAACCTATCTTGATGGGTGTGAATAAAATATCAAACCGGGGATCTCTTGCCATGGCCTCGCTCTCCAAAGGGAAAAATTTCAAAGGAATTGTTTTGGGATTAAAAATCCTAATTCAGCATGTTACGTCGCTCGGTGGCCATGTCCATCATTCCAAGGGATTACTACTTAGAGAGTACTGACAAAATGGAATGTTTGGGTGCTGTTGAACAGGGCCTGAAACGTATTCGCGTCGTTCATTAAAAAAGCCACGTTCAACGTGGCTTTTTGGGTGCTGCAGAGTGTGGCTTAGCCTCCGAATGGCGCCGTTACATCCTGGCCAATTCTGATGGCGAAAATCTTGCGCACGGTTTTTTCAGTTTTCCAGGTGCCCTTGAAACCAGCTTCCACAAAAAAGCTGTCGCCGCCTACATAGGTCTTGGACTCGCCACCGTCTTCGGTAAGCGTGGCCTTGCCTTCGAACATGTGCACCAATTCATCAGCATTGTAAGTGACTTGGTAGGTGCCAGGTGTAGCTTCCCAGAAACCGGTGAGGAACTTGCCGTCAGCCGGGGCGTGCTCAATCCAGGTTTTCATGGTTGGTGAGCCTTCAACAGGCTTCCAGCCATCAAGATCGGTCGTGATAGGTGTGGAGTTGCAGGCATCAAACTTTCCAAACGAAACTATTTTCATTCAATATCTCCCGAGGTTACTTGGTAAAAGTGGACGCTAATACTGCCAGCGGCTGGCTGATTGTGCAAGCAGTCTCAATAAACAGGCTGCGACTGCGGTCATAATCAGATTAGTGCGTGTTGGCCGGTAATTTCAGAATTTATAATAATCTGAATTAGCATAATATTTCCCCGCGTAATTATGTCCATTACCATTAGAGGGTACTACTTAAGGGGTAATCCCCAGGACAATGTTGATGTTAATCTGGCCGGGCAGGTTACACCCCTGGTTG
This sequence comes from Methylophilaceae bacterium, assembly GCA_039933015.1. GTDB lineage: Bacteria > Pseudomonadota > Gammaproteobacteria > Burkholderiales > Methylophilaceae > JBDTOX01. The sequence continues at coordinate 7,663 of JBDTOX010000166.1, read as the reverse complement.
TAAAGTCGGGCCTGGGCTGAGCCATCAGGGATTTCGTCGGTGGCGGCCGGTAGCATGGAGTACCACCATGGTAGTACTCCTTCATAATAGTTATTTTCAGTGTTATTTACGCGTAACTTTTCGATAGTAATTGACGCTAATTTTTAATATTCATGGGAAAGGGACCCAAAAATTGGAACGTTCCCAAACACGTGTTGATCGTTTCATCGCAAATGTCGAACAGATCGAAAAACTGAACCCGGAGACCATATGTGTCAAGCTGTCCTGCCCGGCAATTACACATTATAAGGCTGGGCAATACCTACAGGTTTTTGTAAACGAGCAAACAGTCAGGAATTATTCGTTGGCAAGCTCCCCGGGAATTGATGAGGGGTTGCATCTGCACATACGTAAAAGTGCTTCCGGGGGTGTCAGCCGCTGGTTCCATGAGGAGCTTGCGGTGGGCGATGCTATCCATATTGGGCCGCCTCAGGGCTCATGTTTCTATCTACCGGTGGATGTAGATCAGCCTATTTTGATGATAGGAACGGGTTCTGGGCTTGCGCCGCTTTACGGCATGACGCGTAATGCGTTACGGCATGGGCATCGCGGCCAGATTAATCTTTACCATGGAGTACGCCATCGGCAGGAGTTGTATCTGGTCGAGCAGTTGCATGCGCTAGCGCGCTTGAACAAGAATTTTCAGTATTTTCCCTGCGTTTCGCGAGGGTTGGTAAAAGAAAAGCCGGAAGATGGGAGTGCTCTTGCTGGACGGGCGCTGGATATTGCATTGCGGGACACGCCGCTGGCAGAAGGCTGGCGCGTGTATTTGAGCGGTAACCCTGCCATGGTGCATGCTGCCAGAGACGCCACAGCCGCAGCTGGTGTGCCGCTAAATTCGATATTTTCTGATTTGTTCATGTGTCCATCTGCCTTGAGTTACGCGGCTTAGCGCGCCATGTACTCCCTTGGGAGTAATCCTTAAAGAGAATTGTAGGTAGGTGCGGCTAATATTCAGAATGGGCCGTAATGCGCATGTTGGCAGGTGTTCCTAATCTTGTGGTTTAGTAATTTGCAAGGGATGGAGTGGTGGAATGAATTACAGGGGGGGCGTCGATGTTGCGGCTAAATAACCGGCTGCAGCTCATCGGGGTCAAAGTTCTTCTCGTTTAAGGGGCTCAAATTGACAAATAATTCGGCAGGAATGGATGCAATTACTGCAGACAGGTCCGAAAATGTAGTAGCACAAGAGGCAGGCCTTCATCGCCAGATAAACTGGACAGGGGCGTTTTGGGTGGCAAGTGGCGTTCCGGCACTTGTATTATTTTCAATCGGAGCTATTGCTGCCACCGTTGGTAAGCCAGCCTGGATGGTCTGGGCAATATCAATTACGTTCGGTTTTATCCAAGCGTTTACCTATGCGGAAATTGCCGGTCTGTTTCCGCATAAATCAGGCGGCGCTTCTATTTATGGCTCTGTGGCATGGGTCAAGTACAGCAAGTTCATCGCACCTGTATCAGTCTGGTGTAACTGGTTTGCCTGGTCGCCGGTACTAGCGATCGGGTCGGGCCTGGCAGCAGGGTATATGTTGAATGCCCTGTTTGCACCGGATGCGGTAATCAACACCTGGCAGATTACTTTGCTGGATTTGGGCATGATTAAAACCGGGCTGGAATTACGCATTAACGCAACCTTCATCCTGGGCGTGGCCGTATTGCTGACCGTATTCTCGGTTCAGCACGGCGGTATTTTACGTTCCGCCAAAGCGACCATGATGCTGGGGATAGTAGCGCTGATCCCGCTCATGTTGATTGGCTTGGTGCCAATACTTACCGGCGACATTCCCAGCATCCACTATTTCCCTCTGGCACCGATCGCATATGATCCTGCCGGCAATGTGATTGATGGTATGTGGGGTATTGAGGGCTGGAAACTCATGGCTGGCGGTCTCTTTATTGCCGCATGGTCTACCTATGGTTTTGAAACAGCTGTTTGTTACACGCGTGAATTCAAGAACCCCAAGACCGATACGTTTAAGGCAATCTTCTATTCCGGCTTGCTGTGTATCGCGGTGTTTACGTTGGTGCCAATTGCGTTTCAAGGCCACCTCGGTCTGGGCCACCTGATTACTCCAGCGGTAGTTGATGCAGCAGGCGTTGTGACTACCCCAGCAGTTTATGACGGCATGCTGTCACCTGGCATTTACAGCGGTATGGGTGTTGCGGCAGCGATGGCGGAAATGGTGGGTGGTGGTAAGTTCATCGGCAACTTGATGGTGATCATGCTGGTGCTGGCTTTGCTGCTGTCTATCATGACTTCAATGGCGGGTTCTTCACGCACGCTTTATCAGGCCTCGGTCGATGGCTGGTTGCCCAAGTATTTGTCACACGTTAACGAGCATGGTGCGCCTACCAGGGCCATGTGGACGGATCTGTGTTTTAACCTGATTCTGCTCACGATGTCTGACTATGTGTTCATTCTGGCAGCTTCCAACATCGGCTATATCATATTCAACTTCCTGAATCTTAATTCTGGCTGGATACATCGTATTGACAGGCCAAAATGGGATCGCCCTTACAAAGCGCCGTTCATACTCCTGGCGCTGGGTGGCCTGCTTGGCTATGTAAACCTGGCTATCATGGGCTTGGGTGCGAATGTGTGGGGCGAGGGTACCCTGAGAACCGGGCTCGTTTTCGCGTCCTTGATTGTCCCAGTTTTCATCTTTAGGCATTACGTTCAGGATAAAGGCGTCTTCCCTCACGCCATGCTGGAAGACATGCACCTTGAGGAAGATGAGGATGGTGTAAGCACGCGGGCTGGTGTTCTGCCTTATGTAGCTTTGATTGCGGGCGTGGCGGTAGTCTATTATTTCCATAGCCTGTAAACGGCAAATCTAGTGACATCACTCGCCAGTTGCTGGCGAGTAAAAAGAAAAGTGGGCGGACATAATTGTCCGCCCACTTTCATTTAATCAGAGTAGTTCTATGCGTATTTGGTAGTAGCCGCTTAACACCTTGGTAGTAACCCATGAGGAGAATTGCTGGCATTCTTGGGGGCATACAAAATGAGATGTATTAAGACTTTTCTTAATTGACCGGAGGAAAAAATGGCACGCGATCCAAAACATGACATCCTGTTTGAGCCTGTGCAAATAGGCCCAAAGACTTTACGTAATCGCTTTTATCAGGTACCGCACTGCATAGGCGCTGGTTCTGACAAGCCCGGCTTTCAGGCAGCGCACCGCTCATTAAAGGCCGAAGGCGGCTGGGGAGGTATCAATACTGAATATGCATCAATTCATCCCGAGTCTGACGATACCCATCGCCTCTCTGCACGTATATGGGATGCAGGCGACGTGCGCAATCTGCGTGGAATGACCGATGAAGTTCACAAATATGGTGCCTTGGCCGGTATTGAAATGTGGTACGGCGGTGCTCATGCGCCAAATATGGAGTCGCGCGCTACACCGCGTGGCCCTAGCCAGTACGCTTCCGAATTCGAGACGCTGAGCTACTGTAAGGAAATGGACCTGAAAGATATTGCTATGGTGCAGCAATATTATGTAGATGCGGCTTTGCGCTCACGCGATGCTGGTTTCGACATCGTCTACGTCTACGGTGCTCACTCCTACCTGCCGTTGCAGTTCCTCTCACCTTATTACAACAAGCGTACTGACAAGTATGGCGGCACGCTGGAAAATCGTGCACGTTTCTGGCTCGAGACGCTGGAAAAAGTAGGCCGCGCCGTAGGTCAGGATTGTGCGATCGCGACACGCTTTGCGGTAGATTCGCTGTATGGCGTGGCTGGCATTGAAGTTGAGAATGACGGCATGAAATTCGTTGAATTGGCCGATTCCCTGGTCGATCTGTGGGACGTGGACGTTGGCGATATCGCAGAGTGGGGCGAGGATGCAGGTCCGTCGCGCTGGACGCAACAAGGTCATCAAGTACCATGGACGCGTTTTATCAAGCAGGTTTCCAAGAAGCCGGTGTTGGGTGTAGGTCGTTTCACCGATCCTGAAAAAATGGTGGAAATTGTCACCAAGGGTTATGCCGATATTATCGGCGCTGCCCGTCCTTCCATTGCTGATCCATGGCTGCCCAAGAAGATTGAAGAGGGCCGTTACGATGACATCCGTGTTTGTATCGGTTGTAACGTGTGTATCTCGCGCTGGGAAATTGGCGGCCCGCCAATGATCTGCACGCAAAATGCTACAGCAGGCGAAGAGTTCCGTCGCGGCTGGCATCCTGAGAAATTCCCCAAGAGCGGTTCCAAGGATTCCGTGCTGGTAGTGGGCGCAGGGCCATCCGGCTCGGAGTGTTCACGCGTATTGATGGAGCGCGGCTATACCGTGCACTTGTACGATACCGCAGAGAAAATCGGTGGCCACCTGAATCAAGTGGTCACGCTACCGAACCTCGGTGAATGGGGCTATCACCGCGATTACCGCGAGACGCAGATCAACAAGCTGCTCAAGAAGAACAAGGAATGCCAACTGGCACTAGGTCAGAAGCCTATATCGGCAGACGAAGTGCTCAACTACGGCGCGGATAAGGTAGTGATTGCCACGGGTTCTTCATGGAATACTGACGGTACCAACTGCCTGACACACGATCCTATCCCCGGTGCCGATGCATCGCGGCCTGATCAGCTGACACCAGAGCAAGTAATGGAAGGCAAAAAGAAGATCGGCAAACGCGTGGTCATTCTGAATGCTGATACCTACTTCATGGCGCCTAGCCTGGCTGAGAAACTGGCCGTTGCCGGACATGAGGTCACTGTGGTTTCTGGCGTGCATTTGGCCAACTACATGCACTTCACGCTCGAGTATCCAAACATGATGCGTCGCCTTCATGAGCTGCATGTAACCGAAATGGGGGATACCTTCTGCTCCAAGATCGAACCAGGTCGCCTGGAGATTTACAGCATCTGGGGCGATGGTTCCAAGCGTACCTACAAAGGTCCTGGCGTATTCCCGCGCAACGAGAACAATAGCCATCAATGGCTTGAGTTTGATTCATTGATTCTCGTCACCGGTCGCCATTCCGAAGCCAAGCTTTATAACGAGCTCAAGCAACGCGAAGCTGAGTGGGCTGATAACGGCATTAAGGCGGTTTACCTGATCGGTGATGCTGAAGCTCCGCGGCTGATTGCAGATGCTACGTTCACTGGCCATCGCCTGGCTCGGGAAATTGAAGAGGAAAATGCTCAGTATCCCAAGCCTTACAAGCGTGAAGTGGCTATTTACGGTACTCCGCACTTGAAGGATGGTAATCCAAAGATCGATTACCAGGTTTAGTTAGGATAGACCTTGCCGCCGCAGCTTATCGCGACGGCAAGGCGCTTCAATGGATGAGAAGTTTTTTGTAATGACCCCAAGCAAATTGATCTGGTGTAAACGAGCTGGGTCATGGTTCTCCCCATCAAGGACTCGGTTGCAAACTTATTTTATGGTAAAATTTTCTGTTTGGATCCTGGGCTTCAGACCTTATTTAGAGGTGACATGAAAGTGCAGACGCGCAAGCTGATGGTGCTGCGCTTATATCGGCTTGGAACGGGGTTTGGGCGAAGCGTTTAGTGTCGAGGTGCGTGATGCATGGATTCAACCTATGAGCTGCTGGCTGGCGTGATGAAAGATGCGGCGGCAGATGAAGCTGTCTATGTATTTATAGATTGGCGCGGGTTTGTGGGCTGAAACGACATGCAGGAAATTAAAGATCTAATATGAACAGATTTAAAATCAATGAGCAAAAATCAATGAGCGATGCCAAATGAATAATTCTATAGAAATCACCAGAGTGCTGTTTGAGAATTTCCAACCGCAGGCAATATACCTGTTTTATGCCGTTGGCTATGCAGCGATCGCCGTGTTCCTGTACGGCACCTATGTCCAGATCAGGAAATACCGCCGTGGCCAGCCGGATGGCTCGTGGGGGGAGTTGCTGCATCGCTTTGGCGACATGGTCAAGACCATGGCCACGCACCGCACGCTGGTGCGGCGTGATAAAAAGGCAGGTCGAGCGCATGGCTTAATCTTTTTCGGCTTCATACTGCTGTTCATAGGCACGTCCACCATCACGCTGGAATATGACATCCTCCACCCGCTGTTTGGTGTGCGGTTCTGGTATGGCGATTTCTACCTGTGGTTTTCACTGGTGCTGGATCTTGCCGGCGTCGGCGTGATCGCCGGCCTCATCTATATGATGTACCGCCGCGGATGGCTCAAATTGCCCAAGCTGGATTACAAACGGCCTGATCGTCAGCCGGGTGATCCTGACTATGACCGCAGCGGCTACCGCCGTGAGGACTGGGCTTTCCTGTGGTCATTCATCCTGATTTGCATCACCGGTTTTGTGCTTGAAGCTGCGCGTCTGGTATGGCTGAGTGACCGTCCCAGCGTGTGGGATTACCGCATGTGGTCACCTGTGGGTGCGGTGCTTGCGCATGGCATGCAGGCGGTGGGCGTGACGCCTGCCGGTGCTAGCAGTCTGCGTTCCGGCCTGTGGTGGTTCCATGGCCTGCTGGCGCTGACCTTCGTGGCGTGCATCCCCTTTACCAAGATCAAACATATTTTCACGGCGGCTGGCTCGCTCATGTTCAGGGATCCGCTGGCCGGCATAAGGCTGCCGCGCGTGCCGGACGACCAGAAGAATGCCGGTTACAAGACCATCACTGACCTGACCTGGAAGAACCTGCTGCATCTCGATGCCTGTACCAAGTGCGGACGCTGCCATGAGGCTTGCCCGGCCAATGCCGTTGGTGCGCCTTTGTCTCCGCGCGATGTAATTCTATCGCTGCGCGAGTTTGCGAATAATGCACTTTCTGCCAGCACCCTGCCTAAGGAGGCGGAGTTGGATATCCACGGCAAGGGCGTGGGCCAGGTATTCATGGAAACACTATGGTCGTGCCGCACTTGCCTGGCCTGCGTGGAGATTTGCCCGGTTGCCATTGAGCATGTGCCTATCATCGTGCAAATGCGGCGCAATCTGGTTGAGGCGGGCGAAATGGATCCGTTGTTGGAGAAGACCCTGCAAACCATACACAAGAGCGGCAACTCGTTCGGTGAATCCAAGCGTAAAAGAGCGTCATGGACTAAAGAACTACCGTTTGAGATCAAGGATGCACGCAAGGAAGCGGTCGATATCCTCTGGTTTGTTGGCGATTATGCCTCATTTGACCCACGCAACCAGAGAGTAACGCAAGCTTATGCCCGGCTTATGCATAAGGCTGGCGTGGATTTTGGCCTGCTGTTCGAGGGTGAGCTGAACGCAGGCAATGACGTAAGGCGTGTGGGCGAAGAAGGTCTTTACGAGTTCCTCGCTACGTCCAACATTAAATCGCTGGAAGATTGTGAATTCAAGTCTATCGTGACCACGGATCCGCACTCCTACAACACGATTCGTAATGAGTATCCGGATTTTGGCGGCACTTACGAAATTCAACATTACAGCACGGTAGTCAAGCGCCTGATTGAAGAAGGCAAGCTGCCATTAGCCAAAAAGCTGAATTACCGCGTCACTTTCCATGATCCTTGCCATCTGGGTCGCTTCAACAAAGGCTACGATGCACCGCGCGAGATTCTCAAGTTGCTGGGTTGCGAGCTGGTGGAGATGGGGCGCAATAAAGACAACTCCTTCTGTTGCGGCGCAGGTGGTGGGCGTATTTGGATTCCCGATCCTGTCGG
>JBDTOX010000165.1:0-27286 GCA_039933015.1 Methylophilaceae bacterium | reverse complement strand
ATATCGATGTTTGCTGCGCGGAATGCCTCGAAGAGTTTTTCCCGCAATTCAAAACGCATGGCAATGTGTTGTGACTCATCATCGATCCAAACACGAAACTGGGCTGCGACGTTGTAATCTCCAACGGCACTGATCACCATGACAGGTGGTGGCTCGGTCATGAAGCGCTGATCACCCTGAATTGCTCCCAGAAACACCTCGCGCACCCGGCCGAAGCTCTCGCGAGGTCCAATGGTCAGTTCCACATCGAGACGCAGATGGGGGAAGTTGGTATAAGAAGCTACCGCAGAATTCGCGATGATCGCATTGGGAATAGCCAGCATCTTTCCATCCGGGGTCACGCCCCTGGTCGAGCGCAAGGTGATGTTGGACACGGTTCCATATTTGCCATCGATCTCGATCATGTCCCCAAGGACAAATGGGCGATCCCAGAAAATAAAGACTCCCGAGATCAGATTGGATAAGGTGTCTTTCGCAGCAAAACCCAACGTCAGGCCGAGAACACCGAGGCTAGTGAGGATGGAGGTCACATTGAAACCAACTTCGTTTAACGCCGTGACCACCCCGATCGACAGGATGCCGACTTTCAGGACCGATTGTATAAAACCGGCCAGCGTGGGGTCAAGGTCGGTGCGCTTTCTGAACAAGCGGAACGCGTTGGAAAGCACTTTCCAAATCAGAAAAAAAAACCAGAAACGTTGCGACTGCGGCAATCAACTCCGGCACCACTCGAGACAAATAGGCGCCGATCACGTCCGGACTGAATCGATAACTAAGCTGCTCAACAATCCTGTGCATATTTCTCCTGCTGTCGCAATAAATTGATGAAGCATTCCAGGCACATACCTGCAGCGCAGGTATCTTACCACCATGCCATATGGGCAGCACTCGGCCTTAAGGTGTTATTGCATGGGAATTTTGATGCGCTTGTTAACTCTTTACAGCAGTGCTTGGTGATGGATTTGAAAAGGACTTTTTTGGTGTGAGTAACGGGAATCCATAGCCCGGATCAAAGTGTATCTGCTAACCAACGCTGCTAGCGCCCCCGTACCGGCGCGGCCTTGCTTCCTGGCCGTGCTACAGTACGTGGTGCATCAAGGCGTGAAGGTGATGCCCGCCTAGTGACTGCGGTCAACAATATATTGTTTGATCGCCTTGACATCGGCGTCCATCACTTCAAAGCGCTGCGGCAAATCCTCGAGTCCGGCAAGGTCAGCCGGACGTTCCGGCTTATGTCCCAGCGCCTCGACTATGGCATCCTCGAATTTTGCTGGCAGTGCGGTTTCCAGCACCAGCATAGGCACATCCGGCTCGCGGTATTCCAGGGCGACTTTCAAGCCATCAGCAGTATGCGTATCAATAGTGACCCCATATTGCTCATGCACCCAGCGGATAGTCTTCATGCGATGAGCATGGTTGCTGGAGCCGGACACCATGCCATAGTCGGCTACCTTATCGAACAGACCATCGGCTTTCAGATCGAACGCACCGCCAGCATCCACCGCGTCCCACAATGCACGCGTTTTGTCGGCATTGCGTCCAACCAGATCGAACACAAACCGCTCGAAGTTGGAGGCTTTGGAGATATCCATAGAAGGGCTGGAGGTATGGTAAGTATTCGCTGCACCGCGCGGGCGATAGACGCCGGTCTTGAAGAACTCGTCAAGCACATCGTTTTCGTTGGTGGCGACCACCAGCTTTTTGATCGGCAAACCCATCATGCGTGCGATATGGCCAGCACAAACGTTGCCGAAATTACCCGAGGGCACGGCAAAGCTGACCTGCTGGTCATTCGATTGGGTGACGGCAAAATAGCCCTTGAAGTAATACACCACTTGCGCCGCGACACGTGCCCAGTTGATGGAATTGACTGCGCCGATCTTGTTGCGCGCCTTGAATGCAGCATCATTGGAGACTGCTTTCACTATGTCCTGCGCGTCGTCAAATACGCCTTTGACAGCGATGTTGAAAATATTCGGGTCTTGCAGCGAGAACATCTGCGCCGTCTGGAAACGGCTCATTTTCTTGTATGGCGACAGCATGAACACGCGTATGCCCTTTTTGCCGCGCATGGCATATTCTGCCGCAGAACCGGTGTCGCCCGAAGTGGCACCGAGAATATTGGTTTCCTGCCCTACTTTGTCCAGCACATACTCGAACAGGTTGCCGAGCAGTTGCATGGCCATGTCCTTGAATGCCAGCGTCGGGCCGTTGGAGAGCGACAGCAAATGCAGGCCGGGTTCCAGCGTCAGTGTGGGTGTAATCTCGGCTGCATGCTGTCCTTTACGCGCATGGCAATAGACTTCCGGCACATAGGTTTTATCAACGATCGCTTTCAAATCAGCCGCAGGGATGTCATCCACGAGGCGGGCTAGAACAGCATAAGCCAAATCGCGGTAATTCATGCCGCGCATGGCACTCAAATCCGTATCGCTGAATTGCGGATAGCTTTCCGGCAGGTACAGCCCGCCGTCCGGTGCCAGACCGCCAAGCAAAATTTCACTAAAACTGAGAGCAGGCGACTGCCCGCGAGTGCTGATGTACTTCATTATTTGCCAAGCTCTTCCATACGTATACGTGTTACTTTGCCAGCAATCGCAGGCAGGGCCTCAATCGCCGCTATCGCTTCATCCGCATTTTTCTCCACGGTGATATGCGTAAGAATAATGATATCTGCTTCAGTTTCATTATCTGCCGGCTCCTTCTGCATCATGGCATCAATGGAGATATTGCGGTCCCCCAGGATCTTCGTCACATCGGCCAACACTCCCGGCTTATCCATGGCACGCAGGCGCAGGTAATAAGCGCTGCGCACCTCGGACATCGGTAGTATAGGCAGATCGGATAATTGATCCGGCTGGAAAGCAAGGTGCGGCACGCGCTGATGCGGATCAGCGGTGTGCATGCGAGTCACGTCCACCAAATCAGCGACTACAGCACTGGCTGTGGGCTCAGCACCTGCGCCAGCGCCGTAATAAAGCGTGGGGCCAACTGCATCACCCTTCACCACAACTGCATTCATTGCACCGTTTACATTGGCAATCAGGCGCTTCTCTGGGATCAGCGTTGGATGCACCCGCAACTCCACTCCCTGCTCTGTGCGCTTGGTAATGCCCAGTAATTTAACGCGATAACCTAGCTCTTCTGCATATTTGATATCTTCGCGCGTCAGCTTGGTAATACCTTCGATGTAAACCTGCTCGAACTGCATGGGGATACCAAAGCCCACCCCTGCCAGAATCATCAGCTTGTGGGCGGCATCTATGCCTTCCACATCAAAGGTAGGGTCAGCTTCGGCATAACCCAGACGCTGCGCCTCTTTCAGCACATCGTCGAATGCCAGGCCTTTCTCGCGCATTTCGGACAGGATGAAATTGGTAGTACCGTTGATGATGCCGGCGATCCATTCAATGCGATTTGCGGACAAGCCTTCACGTACCGCCTTGATGATAGGGATACCGCCAGCCACAGCTGCTTCAAATGCAACGATCACACCCTTTTTCTGCGCAGCGGCGAAGATTTCATTGCCATGCAAAGCCAGCAGGGCTTTGTTTGCAGTCACTACGTGCTTGCCATTCTCGATGGCTTTCAGCACCAACTCCTTGGCAACGGTAGAACCGCCGATCAGTTCCACCACAATATCGACATTAGGATCTGACACTACGGAAAGGGCGTCATCGGTGACTGCTACGCTGCCGTGCGTTACTTTTTTAGCTAGCTCTATGTTGCGATCGGCCACCTTGACGATACTGATAGGACGTCCGGCACGGCGGGTGATTTCTTCCTGGTTACGGGTAAGCACAGTAAAAGTGCCGCCACCGACAGTGCCAATACCAAGCAGGCCTACGTTAATTGGTTTCATTACAGAGTTTTCCTAAAGCAAAACGAGCGGATATGCATCCCCTCACGAAAATAAAACTTATGCGCTTCGACACGCTGCACGCCGGAATCCAGCGCCAGCACCTCACAACCCAGCGTGCGCGCCTGCTGTTCCAGATGCTGCAGCAGGAGTTTTCCCACGCCTTGCGAGCGCGTGGACTCGTCGGTCACCAAGTCATCCACATACAATCGACGCCCTTCGTAGGTGTTCTCGATCAGTCGCCACAGTCCCAGGCCCAGAACCCGCTCGTTATCCACCACAACCATCAGTCGCGCACCATTGGCGAACACCTGGTGCATGCGGCCCAGGTAATCGAGTGGAAGCTGCGGGCGCAACTGTCGGTGCACCATCTCAGCACGTATCAGCCAGAGCGGTTCAACTATACCGCCGCCATCATCCGTAATCTCGACCAGTCTCATGCACCGTGGCGCTTGCGGTACTGTTCCAGAAACCGTGCAATACGCCCCATGGCCTCAGTGAGATCATCAACATTGGGCAGGAACACCACGCGGAAATGATCAGGCTGCTTCCAGTTAAAACCGCTGCCCTGCACCAGCAAGACTTTTTCTTCCAGCAGCAAATCCAGTATGAATTGCTGGTCGTCAGCAATCGGATAGATTTTCGGGTCCAGCCTGGGAAATAAATACAGCGCCGCTGCTGGCTTGCTACAAGTGACGCCTGGCATGTCCGTCAGCAACTGGTAGGCGAGGTCACGTTGCTTGCAAAGACGTCCCGTTGGCGCTACCAGGTCATTGATACTCTGATAACCGCCCAGCGCAGTCTGGATAGCCAACTGCCCTGGCACATTGGCGCACAGGCGCATGGAGGCCAGCATGTTCAGGCCTTCGATGTAATCCTGTGCATGACGCTTCTCACCCGACACCACCATCCAGCCGGCACGGTAGCCACAGGTACGGTAATTTTTGGAAAGGCCATTAAACGTAACAAACAGCACATCATCGGCCAGCGCGGCAATCGAGGTATGCGTATTGCCGTCATACAGCACTTTGTCGTAAATCTCATCGGCAAAAACCACCAGCTTGTGCTGTCGCGCAACTTCAACCAGCTTTTGCAGAAATTCCGGCGGATATAGGGCACCGGTTGGATTATTGGGGTTGATGATGACAATACCGCGCGTATTAGCAGTAATTTTGGCTTCGATATCATCGAGGTCCGGCAACCAGTCGGATTGCTCGTCACACAGGTAATGACGCGGCGTACCGCCTGCCAGCGTAACCGCAGCGGTCCACAAAGGATAATCCGGCATGGGCACCAGAATCTGGTCGCCGTTGTTCAACAGCGCCTGCATTGCCATCACTATCAGTTCGGAAACACCATTGCCGATGATGATGTCATCGATATGCACAGCAGGAATCTGCTTTTGCTGGGTGTAATGCATGATGGCCTTGCGCGCTGCAAACAGGCCTTTGGAATCGGTATACCCCGAAGCCAACCCCATGTTGAGGATCACATCCTGCAGGATTTCTTCTGGCGCTTCAAAGCCAAATGGCGCGGGGTTGCCGATATTCAGCTTGATAATGCGGTGGCCCTCGTCTTCCATCGCGCGCGCGCGCGCCAGCACCGGGCCACGAATGTCGTAGCACACGTTGCTGAGTTTGGAAGATTTAAGTATGGGTTTCACGTTGAAACACCTAGAAAAAAGTGTGTTATCTTACAGTGTGAAGGCCTTCCCAGCAATCCAACCTAGGCATACCATTGTATGAAACTGCACCTGACACGCGCCTCCGGCAACCAACTTATCACGGGCTACAGTGAAGGTTGGGTCGAAGTAAATACCACACGCTTTGAACACAGCCTGATTGTGTTGCCGGACAAGGTAATCACTGATTGGCTAGTCAAGGATTTTGATGACCTTGCCGCAGAGCATTTTGCACAGCTTGCCGCATTGAAGCCTGAAGTCGTATTACTTGGCACCGGCGCCAGCCACCGCTTTGTTCACCCGCGCATCAGCCATCCATTGGTCGAAGCTGGAATCGGCATCGAGTGCATGGCAACTGCCGCCGCCTGCCGTACCTACAACATCCTGATGGCAGAAGGCCGCAACGTTGCGGCAGCGCTAATTATTTAATCCAAGCTATTTAGCCAAGATTTTTGCGCGAGAAGGTCAGCGTGGCATTGGTTCCGCCAAAGCCGAAGCTGTTGGACAGCGCGGTCTGGATGTTGGCGTTATCAATGCGCTTACGCACAATGGGCAAGCCTTCGGCCACCGGGTCCAGCGTTTCGATATTGGCTGACGCCGCAATGAAATTGTTTTCCATCATGAGCAGGGTGTAGATGGCTTCATTTACTCCCGCCGCGCCCAATGCATGACCCGAGAGCGATTTGGTTGAGGCAATCGCCGGCACCTTGCCATCAGCATTATCGCCAAATACTGCGCGTATCGCTTCCAGCTCCTTAACGTCGCCTACTGGCGTACTGGTACCGTGCGTATTGATATAATCCACACCGCCTTGCACGCCCTCCAGCGCCATGCGCATGCAGCGCTCGGCGCCCTCGCCGCTCGGCGCGACCATATCGTAGCCATCCGAAGTGGCACCATATCCAACCACTTCTGCATAAATCTTCGCGCCGCGCTTTTTGGCGTGCTCGTATTCTTCCAGCACCAGAATACCGCCACCGCCGGAGATGACGAAACCATCTCGGTTAGCATCGTAAGTGCGCGAAGCCTTGTCCGGAGTGTCGTTATATTTACTGGAAAGCGCACCCATGGCATCGAACAGAAAAGACATGGTCCAATGCTCTTCTTCGGCGCCACCCGCAAACACCACGTCCTGTTTGCCCAGCTGGATTTGTTCCACGCCAGCACCGATACAGTGTGCGCTGGTGGAACAGGCCGAGCTGATACCGTAATTGACACCCTTGATCTGCGCACCTGTCGCCAGACAAGCTGCAACGCCGCTCGACATGGTTTTAGTGACCATGTAAGGCCCCACACGGCGGATACCTTTTTCACGCAGCGTATCAGTGGCTTCCAGCATGCTTTCGGTGGATGTGCCGCCTGCGCCTACGATGAGGCCGGTGCGGATATTCGACACCAACTCTGGCGGCAAGTTGGCATCGGCAATAGCCTCCTGCATGGCTATCCAGGCATAAGCATGACCCTTAGCCATGAAGCGCAGGAGCTTGCGGTCTATCAGTTCCTGCACATTCAGGTTTTTTACCGAGCCCGCCACATGCGAACGCAGGCCATGATCAGCATATTCCTGCTGATACGTGATGCCAGAACGCCCGGCTTTCAGGCTATCTAATACTTCTGCTTTATTGTTACCAAGGCTGGAGACTATCCCCATGCCAGTGACGACGACACGACGCATAATCGTGTTCTCCTCAAAAAATTAGCTACAGTTATGAATTGCTAAAATTAAAAATTATCCGTGCGCGTAAATAAACCTACGCGCAGGTCATTGGCCACATAAATTTCGCGACCATCAAGTTCCATGCGCGCATCGGCAATTCCCATCACCAGCTTGCGCATGATGACGCGTTTCAGATCGATATAGTAAGTAATTTTCTTACCTGTGGGCAGTACCTGGCCGCTAAACTTGACCTCGCCCGCACCCAACGCACGACCACGTCCTGGACCGCCCATCCAGCCCAGGAAGAAGCCGACCAACTGCCACATGGCATCCAGCCCCAGACAGCCGGGCATTACCGGATCGCCTTCAAAATGACATTTAAAAAACCATAAATCGGGATGTACATCCAGCTCGGCAATAATTTGGCCATTGCCATACTTGCCGCCATCCTCGGTAATGGAAACGATACGGTCAAACATCAACATCGGCGGCAGTGGCAACTGTGCATTGCCTGCGCCAAACATTTGGCCACGCCCGCAGGTAAGTAGCTCCTCATAGGTAAAGCTGTTTTGTTTTTGCATTGAATTGGGCACTTACGTGCCAGGCCAGAATGAAATAACCGCTATTTTCGCCGGAAACGCCGCCAAACGAAAGCCCCATGAACTAAAGCTTAAAAAACAGGGGTATACCGATCCGTTTACACCTTAGCTTAATGTCGTTACTATCCATCTTCAATTTACGTATTTTTCATTACTTTTTTAGTTCATTTGTAATCACGGGACAAGTCAATGAGCGACTGCCAGTTGGCCGACTGGCGCGAACATGCGCTAAAACTGGAATCAGAAATACACAAGGTAGTCGTGGGCCAGCAATCCCCCATACGCCTGATTACCACTTCTATTTTTGCGCGCGGTCATGTGTTGCTTGAAGGTGATGTTGGCGTAGGGAAAACCACTCTGCTGCGAGCTTTTACGCGTGGTATTGGCGGTGGATATCAGCGTATTGAAGGTACGATAGACCTGATGCCCAACGATCTGGTCTATCACACCTATCTGGGTGAAGATGGAAAACCGCATGTAAGCCCCGGCCCGCTGTTAATGTCAGGTGTGGATCTTTCAGTATTTTTCTTTAACGAAATTAACCGTGCGCGACCGCAAGTTCACTCCTTGTTGCTGCGCGTGATGGCTGAGCGCACCTTGTCTGCATTCAACGCAGAGCATCATTTCCCGCACATGCTGGTATTTGCCGACCGCAACCAGGTGGAGAAGGAAGAAACTTTCGAGATTCCATCTGCTGCGCGTGACCGCTTCATGATGGAAATTTCGATTGTGGTGCCCACGGATGCCGGCATCATGGAGTCACTGGTATTTGACACCCGCTTTCACAACGTAGATGCCTTGGTAAATACCGTACCAGCCGATATCTTGCAATTCGATCAGCTCAATGAATTCTCCGCCGTCATTCAGTCCCATGTCGAAGCCAGCCCTACCTTGCGCCGTTATGCACTGGATTTATGGCGTGCTACCAAGTCGCCCACTGATTTTGGCATCAAGGTCAGCGGTGTGGATATGAACAGGCTGGTGCTTGCAGGCGCCAGCCCGCGCGGCATGAGCATGATGCTGCGGGCCGCACGTGTGAATGCCTGGCTCAATGAGCGAGATGCCGTATTACCGGAAGATGTGCATGCTGTATTCCATCCAACCGTGGCTCACCGTCTGGTATTCAGTCCGGTTTATGAAATGCGTCGCACCGAAATCGCGCGTGAATTGCTGGCCGGGATTATCAACGTCGTCGCTACACCCTGACATACTGGCAGAGATACATCAATTAACCGCCCGGCATAAGGAGCATCGTATGAAAAATCCATTGAAAGTCATTTTTTTTGTCATCCTGCTTACCCTGATCAACACCACCGCTTTTGCCGGCAAAGATGCCAAAGTCATGGCCCTGGATTTCCAGCTCAATGACCTCACGGATCTGCCTAACGCGCCGCAAGAATTGGCGCGTATCGAATATTTATCTTCCACTTTCAAACAGAAGCTTGTTGATAATGGCGTAGAGCTTGTGCCGGTAAACGAGCGGTTGAAAGCGGAATTATCAGCCAATTCCCCCACCTACCTGTTCGATCGCGTCGAGCATGCCGCAACATTGGCGGAGGGCAGTGGCGCTGATTACCTGGTAATAGCGGTGGCCCTGAAGCCAACCTATCTGTTCGTCTATCCCAGAATTCTGTTGGTTGATATCAAAACGCAGCAGGTAGTACTGGCGAAAGCCTCCCAGCTGGAAAGCTCCTGGCTGGATAAAAACACCACAGCACGCAGCGCGGAAAAACTCGCGAACATGGTGAGCGAAAAACTCCAGGAATTGGCGGGGCAGGCGCACTGATGCGTAACAGGCCGCCTACAACATTGTTGCACACGACAGATGAGATTGTGCGGCCTGGCTGGCCAGGCCCGGTTTTAACATGACACCTCATGCACAAATCAAGGAATTCTCCTACCACATCGGCTGGCGCTCGCGCGGACGCCAGCCTGGCCGCCATGCCAGCACCCAGCGCGGCCTGGGCATGGAGTTCCGTGGGCATACCACCTTGCTGTCCTACCCCGACCCGCGCCGCATAGATATACGGCAGACGATCCGCGATCCGCTGGAACAGGTTTACGTACGCCTTTTTAACCAGAAAAGCTCCACGCCTGTTTTTGTGATTTGCGACCTTTCAAGCTCCATGAATTTCGGCAGCAAAAAGCGCAAAATCAAGCTGGCCGCGGAAATTGCCGAATCCGTAGCGCAATCCGCCAGTCACACCGGCGATCCTTTCAGCTTTATCGGTTTTGATGATGTAGTGCGGGAAGACTGGATCAGCACAGCCTCGGTCAAGCCTTACATGGCGATTGAACTTGCGGAACGCCTGAAAGATTACCACCCGCAACCGGTGAGCAGTCGCGGCGTGCTGGACATCTACCGCTACTTGCCGCGTGAACGCTCGCTGCTTTTCCTGATTTCCGATTTCCACATGCCGCTCACACTACTCAAAGACGCGCTGCCCATGCTGCTGCGCCACCATATCGTGCCCATGGTGCTATGGGATGCGGAAGAGTACCAGACCCTGCCGGAATTTGGCATAGCCAGTGTGACCGATAGCGAAACCGGTGCCAAACGTACCCTGTTTTTACGCAAGGGTTTTAGAGCGCGCATCATTGAGTCGTTCGAAAAAAGACGCAGCGAAATTCATGCAATGTTCATGCGTTTTGACATGCCGCCATTTTTCGTGGAAGGCGACTTCGATGCGGATGCATTGACAGAATACTTTCAGCAATTTGTAGCTACCTGATTATGAAGCCCGGCACTAATCAACACTATCTTGTAGCAGTGCTATTTGCACTGTTTTTCAGCACGAGTTTGATTCCGGCGGTCTTGGCGGACGAAGCTGTCGAGACCATCAAGGACGGCATGATCACGCTGCATGAGGAAAATCCTGAGCGTAGTGTCGGCTACACGGTGGGGGACATCCTGGAGCGCACCATCACGCTCGATGTGAAAAAACCCTATACGCTGCTGGATACCTCACTGCCGATTGTCGGCTACGAAAAGCGCTATAAGGGCCAGATCATCGGCATCGAACTGCACAGCATTTCGCATACGCAGGAAGCGCATGCGGCCACCACCACCTACACCATCCATCTTGCCTATCAGGTCTTTACCAATAATGTGGTGGCCAAGCACGCCGCCCTGCCTGCCGAATATATCAAACTGATTGCTGACGGCAAGGTGGTGCAGTACCGCATACCAGGCTGGGATTTTGCAATTTCGCCCATTGCAATTTACGGTGATGTGAAAATTCAATACGACATGAGTACATTCCGTGGGCCTCTGCTGCTGGATGCCGGCCCGGAAAAGCTGCGCCTCAAAGTCTTACTCGCCATCTTGGCGGCAGCGCTGCTGGGCCTGCTTTACATCCTGGGCCGCCGTGCATGGCTGCCGCGCATGGGCGGGCCTTTTGCCCGGGCCTATCGTGACCTGAATAAGCTGCGCAAGCTGCCCATTACGGACGTCAGTTTGCAAACAGCCGTATCGCGTGTGCATCAATCACTCAATGCTACTGCTGGCACCAGCGTGTTCAACGATACACTTGAAGCATTCCTGAGCAGGAAGCCCGCCTTCAATCCGGTCAAGGCCGATATTGAGCAATTCTTCGGCTTGTCGCGCCACGTATTCTTTGAACATACAACTGCACACCAGGCCGGGGAATCTCCCATGCTATGGCTACGGGAATTCTGCCGCCGCTGCCGCGACTGCGAACGAGGGCTAAGACCCGAGCCCATTACTGACAAAAAGCGGGCCTGATTATGGACCCCTCGGGAAATGTTCTTTTACAGGATGCAGCGCAAGGAGCCGCGCAGTGCATGACGAAGACATATCAAATACATAGGCAAGGAATGAGCGACCACGAAGTTGCGCTGGAGGCCAATATGAGCGCAGCAAATATTAAGCAAAGCGGCCGTAACCAACACGTGACGCCACGATTCGCCTACAAAAAGGATTTGTAGGGTGCCCATATGAGTTTTTCTACACCCTGGGTACTCTGGCTACTGCCATTGGCAGCGCTGCCGCTAATCCTGGAACGCGTGCACAGCCATAATTACTCATGGCTGGAGATGCTGCCGGGCGATCCGTTATCCGACCTGATTGGCCTGGCACTTAAAGCACTCGTGGTACTGGCCTTGCTCAGCATTATTCTGGGCCTGGCTGGCCCGCATAGTAATCAGCAGTATGCGGAACGTGTAGGTGCAGGTGCGCAGATCGCACTCGTGCTCGACCGCAGCGCAAGTATGGACGATCCGTTTGTCGGCAGTAACGATGGCCGTGTCGGCGAAACCAAGTCCGTAGCCGCCAGCCGTTTGATTACCGACTTCGTCAAATCACGCAAGCACGATATGTTCGGCATGATTGCATTCAGCAACTCTGCCATATATGTACTGCCCTTGACTGAAAACCGTGAGGCCATTATCGCTGCAGTACAGGCTACTGCCGGTAATTCGCTATTCCAGACCAATATCGGCAGCGGTCTGACCAGCGGTGCCGGCCTGTTCAACAAGCTAGCGGACTCCGGCTCGCGTGCGCTGATCCTGCTGTCTGATGGCGCTGGCCGCATAGACGCAAATACCCAGCAAAAAATTCGCGACTGGTTTGACAGACTGCATATCAGCCTGTACTGGATTGTGCTGCGCCAACCCGGCGGCATTAGCATTTTTGATACCAATTACAAGCCGCAGGAAGATGCCGCTTTGCCGCCAGAGATCGAACTCAACGAGTTCTTCCAGACCTTGAAATCACCGTTCCATGCCTATGAAGCAGAAAACCCACAATCACTGGCATTGGCAATGAACGATATCAACCAGAGAGAGAAAAAGCCGATTCGCTACCTTGAGCGTATCCCAGGGCACGATTATGCAAATTATTGTTTCCTGCTCGCGGCCAGCCTGATTGGCTTGTTATTAAGCGTGAAATTTCTGGAGGTCAGAACATGGCACTGAACATAAGACCACTGGGTGTAAAAAAATTAACCTGGGTACTGACTGTTACGATGCTGCTTACACTACTTGCTGCCGTTTATGAGAACAATCGCATTCATCAGATCGAGGCCTTCAACGCCGTAGTAGCCGAGGGGAAAACTCCCAAAACTGACCGGCAAAGCTTTGAGGCGAAATTTTCAACCGCTTACTGGCTGGCTAAAAATGAACGTTACCAAGAAGCTACCCTGCTCTTCACGCAGTTGTTGCCTGCAGGCAATATCAACCAGCGCTCGGCCATACAGTACAACCTCGGCAATATTTTCTTTTTGAAGGGGCTGGCGATCAATGGCACCAACCATAAAGTACGTGATGAAACCGAATACCTGTTCAGGCAAGCCCAGAGCGCATATCAGCAATCATTAAGATTCGATAATAGTTACTGGGATGCCCGCCACAACCTTGATCGGGTATTGACCATGCTGCCAGCCACGCCCACCCCTGGCGTGGGCGAATCGGATACGCCCGGGCTAATAATGGGCAACATTCCGCTTGGCTTGCCTTAATGCCTGACAACGAATTTACAGGCATCGAGTTATGAGAAAAATAGTTAGTTATCTACGTCATCGACGCGATAGCGTCTTGCTGGCGGTCGCATTGGTATTGCTGATAGTGGCGATGTTCAAGCCCGCCGTGTCCATCAAGCGCGACATTTACAGCTACCTGCTGGTAGCCGATATCACGCAAAGCATGAACGTGATGGATAAGGAACTGAATGGCAAGCCTGTCAGCCGCATTACCTATACGCAAGATGTGTTGCATAACCTGGTCAGCGCCATGCCCTGCGGCACCAACGTCAGCCTGGGCCTGTTTGCCGGAGCCAGTGTCGCGGCGCTCTATACACCAATAGAGGTATGCGCCAATTACGCCGCCATCCAGGACACCATAGACCACCTGGACTGGCGCACCGCCTGGTCCGGCAACAGCCGCATACGCGAAAGCATGCCGACCCTCGCCCGCGTGATTCGCGCCTTTCCCGAATCAGCACAAGCGGTTTTCTTCACCGATGGTGAAGAAGCGCCCAAGCTGCACGCATTCAACACGCGCGACCTGACCAACTTCCAGGGCGGCGATGGCTGGTTGTTCGTGGGCATAGGCAGCGACAAGGGCACTCCCATTCCCAAGCTCGACGAAAAAAACCAGCTCATCGGCTATTGGGCAGGCGACAGCTTCGCCCTGCAGCCCGGCATGGCGCAGATTTCCCAAGCCAATATCGGCGCACGCGATAACAACGTCGCGAACGGCGAGAGCGACCGCTATTTGTCCAGGCTCGACGAAGCATATCTCACGTCGCTGGCAAAAGAAGTCCATGGCGCGTATGTGCGCGGTGACAGCTTGCAGGCAGTGCAGCGCGCCATGAACAAGCAAAAACCGGTACGGCGCGACAAAGCCGCTTTTGAACTGCGCTGGTTGCTGGCCTCGCTTGCCGGCTTGCTTTTTATTGCGGCTTATTTGCCCAGGCATCCGCTCAAGCAATTTTCAAATTACCTGCAAGGCCTGGCTGCGCGCCGCAAGCGTCACGCTGCTTCCGGTACCTCTTCCACAACCTGACGACCCCAGCGCAGCCATACCCTGAACTGGCGATAGGCGCCGCTATCCACCCGATCCGGGGTAAGAATCAGGTTTCTGCGCCAACGGCCATGGTCGAGCTTGAGATTGAGGATAGTCAGGTACGCTGCCATAAAGCTGCTGTGCAACACAGTGGCGGCATACCTGGTTCCATCTTTGCGTATTAGCCGCAGTTCACCCTTGTGATTCAGCTCCAAGCCCGCATATGACCATGGCAGGCTGAGCAAGGCCTCCTGTGCGATGCAATATGGCGTTGCCAAAATAATGGGAACGCAAACCAGAAATTTGAGACTAATAGCCAGAGGCATACAGGCCACGATCAGGCATGCACCTGCCCCCGCCGCTGCCAGCACCGCAGCGAGCAAATAGGAAGGCTGCAAAGTAAGTTGAACAGACTTCACGTTATAATGGGGCACATTTTCTCCGCAATGATGGATTCCGAATAAGACGATGATGACACAATGGCATGAATTTCTGACAGCCCAGGGCGCCGTAATAGCTGATAACGGCAGCGTTAACGAGGTTGTCAGCTTTGGTAACCCCCAGGCCGAGCTGCAGGCCGCTGCTACTGGCAACGTTCTGGTTGATCTCTCGCACCTGGCTTTGCTGCAAGTGCGCGGTGAAGACGCTGCCACTTTCCTGCAGGGCCAGGTCACCAACGATGTCAAACTACTGGACGGCAACAGCAGTCACTATAGCGGCTACTGCAACCCCAAAGGCCGGCTGCTGGCACTATTTCTGGCTTCCACACATTCCGACCATATCCATCTGCAGCTCGATGGCCGCCTGATTGAACCCATCATGAAGCGGCTGAAAATGTTTGTGCTGCGCTCCAAAGTGACGATTACCGATGTGTCTGACGACATCGTGCGTTTCGGTGTGGCCGGCAACAATGCAGAAAATGCTTTGCGCGCCATTTTTGCCCAAGTGCCACGCCTGGATCATGAGCTGGCGACGCTGGAGCAAGGCGCGCTGCTGCGTCTGCCTGGACCGCTAGCGCGCTATCAGGTGTATAGCAATATAGCGCATACCCCTGCCATCTGGGATCAGCTGAAACAGCATGGATTCCAGCCTGCTGGCAGAAGCAGCTGGGAATGGCTGGAAATCCAGGCCGGCATCCCCGATATCGTACCCGCAACGCAGGAAGCTTTTGTACCGCAAATGGTCAATCTGGATGCGCTAGGCGGCATCAATTTCAAGAAGGGCTGCTATACCGGGCAGGAAATCGTTGCGCGCACGCACTACCTGGGCAAGGTCAAGCGCCGCACACAGCTGGCCCATATAGCGTCTGCCCAAGCTCCGCAAGTTGGCGATGATGTATCAGGTGCAGATGGCGTTGAGGCAGGCAAGATAGTCCGTAGCGCCGCTTCACCACTAGGCGGCTTCGATGTACTGGCAGAAATTCGGCTGGAAAGCCTGGAGGCAGGTAAAGTGCACTGGAAAGATACTGAGCTGGTAATCCAGGAACTGCCTTACAGCCTGGCTAACTGAGCTTAAAGCTTAGTCTCTTGGAGACTGGTCTTTAAGTGCAGAGCCAGTTGCATGTGACTGTTTGGACAGGACTACAGGCACAGGGGCGACTGCTGCCGGCTGCGCAGCAGGGACGCGATCGACCGCAATATCAGACTGCAAAACCTGGTAGAACACTTCATCCTGCTTCACCATGCCCAACTCGCTACGCGCGCGCTCTTCAATAGCGGCATAACCTTGCTTGAGATCACGCACTTCTGCGTCCAGCGTATCATTACGCGCTTTGAACGTGGCATTAGCCTCTTTTTGTGTCGTGATTTGCCGGTTCAAGTCCCACACCCTCAGCCAGCTCCCTTTACCCAGCCACAGCGGATACTGTAGCGAGGAAATAAGGATGACAAATATAAGCGTGAGAACTCGCACCTGAAGAACTGATGCCTATCGGACAAGCTGGTAAAACGCGTCCTTGCCGGCATAGCTGGTCGCATCACCCAGTTCTTCTTCGATACGCAGCAACTGGTTGTACTTGGCTATACGTTCGGAGCGTGACAACGAACCAGTCTTGATTTGCAGCGCGTTAGTGGCGACTGAGATATCGGCAATGGTGGTATCTTCGGTTTCACCCGAACGGTGCGAAATCACTGAGGTGTAACCAGCGCGCTTGGCGGTCTCTATGGTTTGGAAAGTCTCTGTCAAGGTGCCGATCTGGTTAACCTTGATCAGCACGGAGTTAGCGACACCACGCTGTATGCCTTCTTTCAGAATTTTTGCGTTGGTCACGAACAGGTCATCGCCCACAAGCTGGGTCGAATCGCCCAGACGTTGCGTCAGCAAGCTCCAGCCATCCCAGTCAAATTCGCTCATGCCATCTTCAATGCTGATGATGGGGTACTTGTCGCACCAGGTAGCCAGGTAGTCGGTAAATTGTGCAGAGGTCAGTTGCAAGCCTTCGGAGACCAGATGATATTTGCCGTCCTTGTAGAATTCCGAGCTGGCACAATCAAGACCAAGCAACACATCACGGCCCGGCTCATAGCCAGCCGCCGAAATTGCTTCCAGGATATATTGAATGGCAGATTCGTTAGATGGCAGATTCGGCGCAAAGCCACCCTCATCACCTACCGTGGTAGCCAAGCCTTTTTTATGCAAGATTTTATGCAAGGCATGGAACACTTCAGCACCACAACGCATGGCCTCACGGAAGCTGGGACGACCAGCCGGAATAATCATGAACTCCTGCATGTCGACACTGTTATCCGCATGCGCACCGCCATTGATGATATTCATCATGGGCGTTGGCAATTGCATGTGGCCGGAGCCGCCCAAATAGCGATAAAGCGGCAAGCCGCTTTCTTCGGCAGCAGCACGGGCACAGGCCATGGATACAGCCAGGATGGCATTGGCGCCGAGGCGCGCCTTGTTATCGGTGCCGTCGAGTTCGATCAGGGTGTTGTCGATAAAGCTTTGTTCTTCGGCATCCAGGCCGATAATCGCTTCGCAGATTTCCGTGTTGACATTTTCTACTGCCTGCAACACGCCCTTGCCCAGATAGCGCGTTTTATCGCCATCACGCAACTCCACGGCTTCCTTGCTGCCGGTAGATGCGCCAGAAGGCACAGCTGCGCGGCCAATGATGCCGGATTCCAGCAGCACATCGGCTTCGACGGTGGGATTGCCGCGGGAGTCCATAATTTCGCGGGCGATAATGTCTACGATTGCGCTCATATTTTTTCCTTTATCAACGTGCTGCAAAAAATTACAAAGTTTGTTCAATAAATCCGGCTTTTTTGACCAGCCTATCCATATCCACCAGCACTTCCAGCAAAGCCTGCATTTTCGCCAGCGGCCACGCATTCGGGCCATCGGACAAAGCCTTGGATGGGTCGGGGTGGGTTTCCATGAATATGCCCGCAATCCCGCTCGCTACCGCTGCCCGCGCCAATACTGGCACATGCTCGCGTTGACCGCCGCTCTTGTCACCTTGCCCGCCCGGCTGCTGCACCGAATGGGTAGCGTCAAACACAACCGGACAATTGGTTTCGCGCATAATCGCCAAGCCGCGCATATCGGACACCAGGGTGTTGTAGCCGAATGAGACGCCGCGTTCGCATACCATGATGGTATCTTGCCCACCATTGGCTTCCTTGGCTTTTTGCACCACATTCTGCATATCACCTGGGGCGAGAAACTGGCCTTTTTTAATATTGACCGGCTTGCCGCAAGTTGCCACTGCGGTAATGAAATCGGTCTGGCGGCACAGGAAAGCCGGCGTTTGCAGTACATCGACCACGGAGGCCACTTCCGCTACCTGCTCTTCAGTATGCACATCAGTCAGAATAGGCACGCCTATCTGGCGCCTGACTTCATCCAGGATTTTCAGGCCCTCGCTCATGCCAAAACCACGGAAAGTCTTGTTGGAGCTGCGGTTGGCTTTATCGTAGGACGATTTGTAGATGAATGGGATGCCCACGGCCGCACAGATTTCCTTGAGCTGACCAGCAGTATCCAGCGCCATTTGCTGCGATTCAATCACGCATGGGCCGGCTATCAGAAATAAAGGCTGATCCAGCCCCACTTCAAAACCACATAGTTGCATTATTTATTTTCCTTGCGATTTTTTTGCTGGTTTAGCAGCGCAGCTGCTATATAGGCTTTGAATAAAGGATGGCCAGTGCGTGGATTGGAAGTGAATTCCGGGTGAAACTGGCAGGCCACAAACCACGGATGCGTGTCTTGCGGCAGCTCTATCATCTCGCACAGGTTCTCGCTGGGCGTACGCGCGGCAATAACCAGGCCCGCGGCCTGCAATTGGTCAACGTAGTTGTTGTTTACTTCGTAACGGTGACGGTGGCGCTCATTGACCTCGGCACCATATATTTGTGAGGCCAGGGTGCCAGCCTCGATTGGGCAGCGTTGCGCGCCAAGGCGCATGGTACCGCCAAGGTCGGAATCCTGATTACGCTTTTCCACCTTGCCGTCGGCAGTTTTCCACTCTGTAATCAAGCCGACTACCGGATGCGGACTGTCAGGATTGAATTCCGTGCTGTTCGCAGCATCCAGCTTGGCGACATTGCGTGCGTACTCAATCACGGCAAGCTGCATGCCCAGGCAAATACCGAGATAAGGAATCTTGTGCTCACGCGCATAGCGGATTGCCGCAATCTTGCCTTCAGTGCCGCGTTTACCAAAGCCGCCAGGCACGAGGATCGCATCCATCATTTGCAATGCGTCGGTCCCGTTCCGGTCAATATCTTCCGAATCCATGTAGTGAATACGCACCTTGGAATTGGTATGGATACCCGCGTGGATAAGCGCTTCAGTCAACGACTTATAGGATTCGGTGAGGTCGACATACTTGCCGACGAAAGCAATATTTATCTCATGCTGCGGATTTTCCAACGCATGCACGATTTTATTCCAGCTTGAAAGGTCCGCCGCGCGCGCAAGGATGCCGAGCTTATGACAGACGATTTCATCTATCATCTGGTCATGCAGCAGGCCGGGAATGCGGTAAATCGAATCCGCATCCACTGCTGAAATAACGGCTTCCGGCGCAACATTGGTGAACAGCGCGATCTTGCGCCGTTCATCATCAGGAATACTGCGGTCTGCACGGCACAGCAGGATATCCGGCTGAATACCAATCTCGCGCAATTCTTTTACCGAGTGCTGGGTAGGTTTGGTTTTCAGCTCGCCTGCGGTAGGGATCCAGGGTAATAAAGTAAGGTGGATATAGCAGGCATTGCCGCGCCCTTCCTCGAAACCCATCTGACGGATAGCTTCAAGAAATGGCAGCGATTCAATATCGCCGACCGTGCCGCCCACTTCCACAATGGCGACTTCTGCACCCTCGGCACCGCGTTTGATGTGGTTTTTGATTTCGTCGGTGATGTGTGGGATCACCTGCACGGTCTTGCCCAGATACTCACCGCGACGTTCTTTTTTAATGACGGTTTCGTAAATCTGGCCGGTAGTGAAATTATTGCTCTTGCCCATGCGCGCGCTGATAAAACGCTCGTAATGGCCAAGATCGAGGTCAGTCTCGGCACCATCATCGGTAACGAATACTTCGCCATGCTGAAACGGGCTCATGGTGCCGGGATCAACGTTGATATAAGGATCCAGCTTGAGCATGGTCACTTTGATACCGCGTGACTCTAGAATTGCGCCCAGACTGGCGGCTGCAATGCCTTTACCTAATGAGGAAACTACCCCGCCGGTGACGAATACGTATTTGGTCATGAATGGAACTTTTTGGACATTGCGGACGGGAGTCTATTTTACTGGAAACGCCCCACCCTCACAATGAAGGATATGAGACACACCAAGTTTGTTCCACAAGGTCATGGTAAGAACCCATGACCTTGTATTGTTATAATGGCAGGTGCTGCAGCAGCACTAACAGGCTTACAGCCTCCCCATCTTCGTTGACTATAGGCGCGAACGAGCCAGACACGGCCAGCGACACACCGTCTTCCCGCAACAGGGTTGCAGCTTCCACCCGCACGCTCTCATGCTGCCGACCGAGGCAGCGCCGCTGGATGTCTTCAATGGTCAGCCCGCCGCTGCCGGTCAGCTTCAGCACTTCCACAAGCGGGCGGCCCAGCGCTTTTTCACGGTCTATCATGAGCAAGCCCTCAGCTGCCGGATTCAGCAGGGTGAGGAGTCCGCCCGCATCCACGTCCAGGATCGCCTCCGCCGCTAATGAGTGCGCTGTCTGGCAGCGCAACTGCGCCAATCCGGCCTGGCGCAGAGCGGCCATGTTCTCCTCTATCTTTGTACAAAGATTTTCATTGGCAGACTCCAGTGCGGTTATGCGCCGCTCCAGCATCGCAGTGCGCAACTCCACGTTCTTTTCGAGCCGGTGGCGATGCTCGACGAGTTCAGCCTCCATGGCTTTCTTTTCCGTGATATCCAGCATGACGCCTTGCATGAACAGCATCTTGCCACCCTCGTCACGCACCATGCTCGCTTCATCGTGAAACCAGAGTATGTCGCCGCTGCGCGTGTATATCCGGTAATCGCAGCGGAACACCTCGCCGGTATTGCGACTGTGCAAAAATAGCTGCATGACCAGATCGCGATCTTCGGGATGTATCTGCTGAAACCAGAGGTCGCCCTGCTCGATCCACTCCTCCGGGGTAAAACCAAGACTCGCAATTTGCGGGCTGATGAATATCGAACGATCCCCCTCCTCGATGGCTAGGATATAGGTAATGCTAGGAAGATGTTCCACCAGCATACGGTATTTAATCTCGGCGTGACCCTTCTCCTCCAGCACCCGCTGCTCGCCCAGCACGCGCTCAATCACTGCCGGCAGCAATTCCAGATAGCGCCCTTCCGTATCCTTGATCAGATAATCGCGCGCGCCGTGCTTCATGGCCTCGATAGCGATGGCAACATTGTCGGAACCGGTCAGCTTGAGTACCGGCACCTGGATCCTGCCCATCGCATCGGTGATCTCCCTCAGGAACTCAAGGCCGGTCATATCCGGCAGGTGATAGTCGAGCAAGATGCAATCGAACTCGTGATCCTGGACCAGCTGCAGCCCCTGCCCGCCGGTATCCGCATCGTAAAGCTCGCACTCGTAGCCCGGATGCTGCTGCAAGGCGCGCCGGCAGGCCATACGGTCGACTGCATCGTCTTCTACCAGCAGGATGCGCACATGGCGCCTGGTTGCGAATTCCGGCTCGCCCGGTGATTTGATTGTTGCGTTCATGATGGCATCTCGCTAAGGGTCCAGTAGGTATTGATAGAGCGCATTACTTCGACAAAATGTTGGTAATCGACCGGTTTGGCCATATAGCCGGCCACACCGAGATTAAAACTTTCCACCTTGTCCTGCTGCTCTTCGGAAGTGGTTAGCACGACCACCGGGATAACCTTGAGCAGCGCATCATGCTTAATCACCTGCAAAAGCTCGATACCGCCCATTTTGGGCATATTGAGATCAAGCAAGATGATGCAGGGCTGGTCGCAGGCAGGATCGCGCAGATGGGCAAGCGCTTCCTCGCCATTTTCTACGTGTGTCAGCGGATTGGTCACTTGCAGCTCCTTAAGCGCACGCCTGACCGTCATGCTATCGACCTGATCATCTTCGACCAGCAGAATCGGTTTGTTTTTAATCCTCATTCATTCCCCCCCATCTTTTAATTGTCACTGCCCGTGCTTGGGCAAGCTAAAGAAAAACGTAGTACCTACTCCAACTTTCGATTCCAGCCAGACACTACCCTTGTGCAACTCGATAATTTTTTTCACCAAGGCCAGTCCAACACCGGTGCTCTCCACCCGGTCGCGCGGCGCCAATGTCTGAAATAACTGGAAGATGCGCTCAAAGTGGCGCTGCTCGATGCCGGGGCCATTGTCGCGCACATAAAATTTCCAGGTTTTTTTCTCGGCGACGCAGCCGATATGTACTTCGCCCTGCGGCTTGTCGATGTATTTAATGGCATTTGAAAGCAGATTCTGGAACACCTGCTGTATGCGGGTGTGCTCGACATGCACAGTAGGCAAGGGCGTATCGATCTCTATGCGGATATGCGCAGGTGGCGCGAGCGAGTCGATTACCTCGTGCATCAGCGCATCCAGGTCTACATCCATGCGCTCCTCATATGCTTGCCCTACGCGCGAATACTGCAGGATGCCATTAATCAGTGCGTCCATACGGTGCGCCCTGCCGACCAGCAGGCGCAGGTGTTCCCTGCCTTCGTTGTCGAATTTGTCGGCGTAATCAGTGGCTATCCATTCCGCCAATGAGCCGATCGCACGCAATGGCGCCTTGAGGTCATGCGAGACGACATAGGCAAAATGTTTCAGTTCTTCGTTGGCGCTCTGCAACTCGTGCATCAGCATGGCCTGACGCTCTTCGTCCTGCTTGCGCCAGGTGATGTCGCGTCCGATGCCGTCGATGCGCATTGGCACCCCTTGCGCGTCGCGCACTACAGTGGCGTGATCGGCGATCCAGCGCACTTCTCCATCAGGGCGGACGATACGGTATTCCAGGCTAAGCTGATCTTTAGCCAGCAACGTCGCAAGCGCGTCTAACGCCTGCGACCGGTCTTCGGGGTGGATAGTTTGCTGCCAGAGTCCCGGATTGTTTTGCGCCTCGGTGTGAGAATGCCCGAACACCCGCTCCCAGGCAGAGTTGACAAAAAGGACACGATCCCCGGATGGGGTAATCGACCACACGACATCATTGATTGAGTCGATGATATGTTCAAGATGGGTTTCCGCGTGCCGCAACTCCTCAATGGCGCGATCCTGCAAGCTCAGGTCACGGATGGCAGCCATGGTCATGGTGCCGGCGCTGGTCTCCAAGGCGCTCAGGTTGATGTCGAGCGCAATCTCGCTGCCATCCTTGCGCTGTCCGGACAGTTTGAGTCCGCTGCCCATCGTGGGTTGCTGTGACTGAAAACTGTATTCATGCCGGTAACGCTGGGGCAGGAGACCTTCCATGGTTAGGCCGCGCAGCTCCTCGCGGCTATACCCAAATAATGCTTCGGCCAGGCTATTGGTGTAGATGATGCTTCCTGCGGCATCGGCGATGAGCATGGCGTTAGGCGCCGACTCCAGCAGCCATAAACAACCCTCTTCCAGCACATGTGCATTCACGAATTGACTCTCCATAAGGCGCTCGGCCAGACCCCGTGAATGACTATGGGGGAGCCGGCCGTTAATCATTATTCATCATACATCCGGCTCCCCAACCAGATGGCAGTGAAAATTCCAATAAAACACTTGCGATGCAACACCATGCAGGATATGAGACACACCGGTGATCCATATCGCGGATGGCTTGGCGGCCATGCCCGGAAAAACCACCATGTGTCACGGCTATCGCCCGCTGACACCTGCCCCTTCATTACTCGCTGCAATCTCTTTACTAAAATAACGATTAACTTTTTTAACTTGTATGAAACTGAGTGTATTTAGCCATAGCCAGTTTTACCTGTCAATGCTCTGTATGCCGCTAAAATAGCAGGCTGCAGGGAGGCGAGGGGCTGGCGCGCGCGGTCGATAGTGCACACTATTGACGCCCAGGAACGGCAAAGGTTTAATCCGCATACGAAATGGGCAAGCAGCGTGCTCCAGCCCCCTACCGGCGTGGAGCACTCCCAGCCAGCTACTCCTGCTTCCAGCTGCCATAGCCCTTGAATTGCTGCGCCACCTCCGCCATTTCCTGCTCGCTCAGCAAATACGGCTGCCCTAGCTGCAGGGCGCGCCAATATTGTTCGCTCAGGGTCTCGACTTCCACCGCCAGTGCCAGCGCCTTTTCCAGATCGCTGCCAATGACTATCATGCCATGGTTGGCCAACAAGCAGGCCTTGCGGCCCTGCAGTGCTTGCAATGCCAAATCGGATAGCGCTTGCGAGCCGAACAAGGCATAAGGCGCGCAGCGTATGCAGTCGCCACCCGCTACGGCTATCATGTAGTGAAATGGCGGAATGTTTTTTCGCAAACATGCCAGCGTGGTGGCGAACATGGAGTGGGTATGAATCACGGCGCCAATTTCCTGGCGCGCCTGCAGAATGTCGCGGTGAAAGCGCCACTCGCTGGAAGGCTGACGCTCGTCATTTTTCTGGTTCACAGGTGCGCCATCAAACCCCATGCACACCATGTCATGCGGGGTCATGGCCGCAACCTCCATGCCTGACGGCGTAATCAGAAAGCCATCGGCGGCGCGCACGCTGACGTTGCCGGAGGTGCCCTGATTAAGCCCCAGCTCAACCAGTTTGCGCGTAATTTCGAGCAGGTCTTCGCGTTGCGTAGGCATGGTCCTCATCCTTCAAAAAGTTGGGCTAACTGAGCGGGCGCACATACCCCGCGCTCAGTGATGATGCCGGTAACCAATCTTGCCGGCGTGACATCAAATGCCGGATTAGCTGCCGCAGTTCCTGTAGGAAGCAGCTCGACAGTTGCCATCCGGCCATCAGGCAAGCGACCGCTTATGCACGCCACTTCAACTGCATCGCGCTCTTCGATGGGAATCTCGTGCACACCGTCAGTAATAGTCCAGTCTATGGTTGGTGATGGCACAGCGGCATAAAAAGGCACGGCATTATCAAAGGCCGCCAGCGCTTTCAGATAAGTACCGATCTTGTTGCAGACATCGCCCGTGCTGGTGACGCGGTCTGCGCCCACGATCACCATATCCACCTGCCCATGCTGCATGAGATGGCCGCCTGCATTATCGCTGATCACGGTATGCGGCACGCCGTGCCGGCCGAGCTCCCAAGCCGTGAGGCTGGCGCCCTGGTTGCGCGGACGCGTTTCATCTACCCAGACATGCAACGGCATACCGGCATCATGTGCCGCATAGATGGGTGCCAGCGCCGTGCCCCAGTCGACGGTGGCGAGCCAGCCCGCGTTGCAGTGGGTGAGAATATTCATGGTCCTGCCCTGGCTAGCTACTGCCTGTATGAGTTTAAGCCCATGCTGGCCTATCGCCTGATTCAGCTGCACATCTTCGTCACAAATGGCAGCGGCCTCGGTCCAGGCCACTGTTAGGCGTTGCGCAGGCGGCATCGGCAGCAAGCGCTGCAGCATGCGCTGCACCGCCCAGCGCAGGTTGACGGCTGTGGGACGGCTAGCCAGCAAGGCCGTGGCAGCCTGCTGCAGATAGGCGTCACCATCATCCTCCAGCATGGCCAACGCAAGACCATAAGCTGCCGCCGCGCCTATGAGCGGCGCGCCCCGCACTTGCATGGACTTGATCGCGCGTATCATCGCAGGCAAAGAATCTATGCGCTTGACTTCAAACACATGCGGCAGCTGGGTCTGATCGATAATCTCAACCGCCTTGCCTGTGGCCGCAGGCCAAATAGTACGAAAGTGCTTGCTATTAATTTGCATACTTAAAAATCCATTTCCCCATCCACAAAAACTGTGGATAACTTTGTGAATATCTGTGACTTGAATATGTAACTCTTGCATTCAAAACAGTTTTTTCAAATCGCCTATATTTTAATCTGCAAATTTTATTATTAAAATCAGTGACTTACTATATGTCGTTGGATTTGTATGGTTTTTTGACACTAGTTAATGTGACACTTGAGATCATGTGCATAACTGAGACAATTTTGGCAGGCTGTCAAGCGCGTTCCTTGTCGTTATTGCAGCCACTTCCGCACATTTTATGCCGCGCAAATCCGCCAATACTTGCGCGATTTCAGGCAACTGGTCCGGGCTATTGCGGCCATGATGCCCCAGCCATTCCGGCGCAATATCCGGGGCATCAGTTTCCAGCACCATGGATTCCAGCGGCAACGTTGCCGCCAACTCGCGTATTTTCAAGGCACGCGGGTAAGTCATGGCGCCGCCGAACCCCAGCTTGAAACCCAGATCAATAAGCATATCGGCCTGCTGGCGACTGCCATTGAAAGCATGGGCAATACCGCCCCGCACTTTAATCCTGCGCAAATGCTTGAGTACATCATCAACGGAGCGGCGCACATGCAGGATAACCGGCAAATCAAATTGGCGTGCGAGCTTTAGCTGTTCGACAAAATAGTATTCCTGGCGCTCGCGGCTGTAGCCTTCCACAAAAAAATCCAGGCCAATCTCGCCTATCGCCACCGGCTGCTTTTTCCCGCTTAGTTTTTTTTCGACCAATGCAGCCAGAAATGGCACATCATCCGGCTGCGCCCTATCCACACATAAAGGGTGTATGCCTAAAGCAAGCGCACAGTGGGCATACTGATCAGCCAGGTTGCATACCGCATTAAAGTTGGCGCGTTCGACAGCGGGCACAACGATCATGGAAACGCCCTGTTGCAGGGCTGCCAGCGCCACTGCATCGCGATCCGCATCGAATTCACCTGCATCCAGATGGCAATGTGTATCAATAAACACGTTGGGTTGCCTGTAGTCTCGTGATGAGGAGTGAGGTTTAGATTGTAAATCCCGGATTCAAGTTTGAGGGCGGGCACACAGGCGAATATCAGCGCCCACCTGACGCAAATCCAGGATCTCAAGCTGCGTACTCTGGCTCATCTGCGTCAATGCAGGCATTGCGAACATGCCTTTGGCTTCACCGCCCATGAATACGGCAGCGTAATACAGTAAAAATTCGTCGATGAGGTTTTGCTCAAGCAGCGCACCATTCAGGCCTTGCCCGGCTTCCACCAGAACTTCATTGATTTCACGCCTGGCCAGCTCGTGCAGCAGGCTGTTGAGGTGCACACGACCGTCTGCACCCGGCAACAGCAACAGCTCTGCCCCGGCCTGCTGCAAGGCGGAGGCCTTGTTATCGGGATCGCCGGCGTAGGCAACCAGCACGTTGCCGCCTTTTAGTATGTTGGCCTGCGGCGCAATGCGCAGGCGGCTATCCACGACCACGCGCAAAGGCTGGCGGCCAATATTGAGTGCACGCACGGTCATGTTCGGGTCATCTGCCAGGACGGTGCTAATACCGGTCATGATGGCGCAGGAACGCGCGCGCCAGTGCTGCACATCCAGCCTTGCCGCTTCCCCGGTAATCC
>JBDTOX010000164.1:0-6967 GCA_039933015.1 Methylophilaceae bacterium | reverse complement strand
AATGATAGTATGCTCTTCGCATGCGAAAGTAGGTCACCGCCAGGCTTCTTATACAGACCCTATCCGGGTCGCGCAAATGCCCTCGATATGAGGGCTTTTGCATTTGTGGCGCTGTAATATCAATTCATTGAATTGGTTGATATAATAGCTAGGGTTAATGAGTAAGCATTAATGGGCGTTAAGCCCATTTTTTGTTTCTGAGAGCTGGGTGCAGGAGTAAAAATGCAGGATTTGCATGCTTTATTGGATCGGTCGGTGACGCAGCTCGGTTATGAGTTGGTAGACCTTGAGATATCCAATCGTGGCAAGTTGCTACGGTTATTTATTGATAAGCCTGAAGGCGTCAATATTGATGACTGTGTGCTGGTCAGTAACCAGTTGAGCAATTTGTTGGCAGTCGAGCACGACATGGATTACGACAGGCTTGAGGTGTCCTCGCCAGGTATGGATCGCGTGCTCAAAAAGGAATCGGATTTTTTACGGTTTAGTGGTCAGCGCGTGCATGTAAAGCTGCGTGTTCCTGTTGAAGGAAGAAAGAATTATTTAGGTATTTTGCGTGGATTAGAACAAGGTCAACTTTTGATTGAATTTGAAGGTGTAGAGCAAAAAATTGCTTTAACCAATGTCGATAAAGCACGCTTGAGCCCTGAATTTTAAATAGCCCAGAATTTTAGGTGGAGGTTGAAATGAGTCGCGAAATATTATTGTTGGTTGATGCGCTGGCGCACGAAAAAAGTGTAGCTAAGGAGGTGATTTTTACCGCCCTGGAGCTTGCTTTAGCCTCTGCCACCAAAAAGCGCTTTTCTGAGGATGCTGATGTGCGTGTCGAAATTGACCGCGAAAATGGCGAATACAAATCTTTCCGTCGTTGGCAGGTGGTGGCAGACGAATCAGTAGAAAACATGGCGGCGCAAATTGATCTAAGCGAGGCTCAGAAAGGCAATGGCGGCCTCATTGAAGGTGACTATGTAGAGGAGCCGCTAGAATCTGTCGAATTTGGCCGCATTGGCGCTCAGGCTGCCAAGCAAGTAATATTGCAAAAGGTACGTGAGGCCGAGCGCGAGCAGATTTTGGATGATTTCCTGGCACGTAAGGAACACCTCGTTACTGGTGTTATTAAACGCATGGAAAAAGGCAATGCCATTATTGAAGTAGGCCGTATTGAGTCCTTGCTGCCGCGCGAACAGATGATCCCGAAAGAGAATCTGCGCGTAGGTGATCGAGTACGTGCTTACTTGTCACGTATTGAACGTGGCGGACGAGGCCCGCAATTGATCTTGTCACGTATTGCACCTGAGTTTTTAGCCAAATTGTTTGAGCTGGAAGTGCCGGAAATTGAAGAAGGCCTACTAGAAATCCGTGCCGCTGCACGTGATCCAGGCCTACGTTCAAAGATTGCTGTTAAATCTAACGATCAACGCCTGGATCCAATAGGTACTTGTGTCGGGATGCGTGGCTCGCGTGTACAAGCGGTTACCGGCGAATTGGCCGGTGAGCGCGTAGATATTGTGCTGTGGTCGATGGAACCGGCGCAGTTTGTCATCAATGCCATGGCGCCTGCAGAAGTTTCCAGTATTGTTGTTGATGAAGATGCGCATAGCATGGACGTGGTGGTGGACGAAGAACAATTGGCGCAAGCTATTGGGCGAAATGGCCAGAACGTTCGATTGGCTTCAGAGCTGACCGGTTGGACTTTGAATATCCTGACCGAAGAAGAAGCCGCGAAAAAGCACGAAGAAGAATATACCGGTACACGCCAACTGTTTATCGACAAGCTGGATGTAGACGAAGAAGTGGCTGACATTTTGGCGCAAGAAGGTTTTAGTACCTTGGAAGAAATTGCTTATGTGCCGATCTCGGAGATGAGCGAAATTGATGCGTTTGATGAAGAGACCATCAATGAGCTTCGTAAGCGTGCGCGTGCAGCATTGTTGACCGAAGCGATTGCCAAGGAAGAAAAGGTCGAAGAAGCTTCTGAAGATTTACTGACCATGGCAGGTATGGACGAAGTGACGGCGCACATGCTGGCCGCCCAAGGCGTCTCTACTATGGAAGATTTAGCTGATCTGGCTGTAGATGATTTGGTGGAGCTGACTAATATGGATGCAGAGCGTGCCAAGCAGCTGATTATGACAGCGCGCGCGCCATGGTTTGCTTAAGTTGGATTTGCATACTATATGGTTTTAGAACTTATAAAATCAACGTCGCGTTAAAAGTAGCCACGTAAAGAAGAGACGGAGTAACACGATGGGACAAACGAGCGTAGCACAATTTGCCAGTGAATTAGGGCTGCCAGCCGAGTTGCTGCTTGAGCAACTGAGGGGTGCCGGCGTGAGCAAAGCTGCATCTGACGAGAAGTTGACCGAACAGGACAAAACCTCTCTGCTGGAATACTTGCGTAGAGAGCATGGAGCGCAAGCGTCAAAGAATAAAATTACACTGACCCGCAAACAGGTCACCGAAATCAAAAAATCTGACAGTACTGGCAAGGCACGTACTATCCAGGTAGAAGTGCGTAAAAAGCGTGTGCTGGTACGCCGTGATCCTTCGGAGCAGCCTGAAGAATTGCCAGTGGTACTGGCAGAGCCGGCAGTAGAGGTGGTGGTAGAGCCAGAGGTAATGGTTGCCGAGACGCACGTAGCAGAGGTTGTTGAGGCGCCGGTGGTGCCGGAACTCGTTGTTGAGGCGCCTGCGGTGCCGGAACCTGTTGTTGAGGCGCCGGTGGTGCCGGAACCCGTTCCTGAGGCGCCGGTGGTGGTTGAGCCGGAAGTGAAAGTTAAAGTGACGCCAGTCAAGCATACAATCAGTGCTGATCAAGTGGCCAAGCGTGAGCAAGAAGCAAAACGTCACGCAGCACTAATTGCCTTGCAGACCGAAGAGTTACGTAAGAAACAAGAGTTATTGCAAAAAAGACAAGAAGCGGAAGCGAAAAAAGTAGCAGAAGCAGCCGCAGCGGTAGATAAACCGAACAAGATTTCTGAAGGTACTCTGCATAAACCTGCAGCTAAAGAGGGCCCTAAAGTCGAGGATAAGTCCGCCAAAAAAGGTACCAAGAGCAAAGAATGGGCTGACGCTAACAACAAAAAGCGTGGTGTTAAATCACGTAGTGATGTTGGTATTGGCCAGGGCTGGCGCGCTCATAAGGGAAAATCCAAGTCTAATAAGGATAGCGAAGACCAGCAGCATGCATTCAATGCCCCGACTGAGCCGATTGTGCATGAAGTCTTAGTGCCTGAAACCATATCCGTGGCTGATCTGGCACACAAAATGGCCGTCAAGGCCAGTGAGGTCATCAAAACGCTGATGAAAATGGGCATGATGGTAACCATCAATCAAGTGCTGGATCAGGAAACAGCCATTATTATTGTCGAGGAAATGGGCCATACAGCTAAGGCAGCAGCGGCCAATGATCCTGAAACTTTCCTGGAAGATGAAGAGCACGCAGAAGCTGTGCAAGAGGCACGTCCGCCTGTAGTTACGGTCATGGGCCATGTCGACCATGGCAAAACTTCCTTGTTGGACCATATTCGTCGCACACGTGTGGCGTCCGGTGAAGCAGGTGGGATTACCCAGCACATTGGCGCATATCACGTTGAAACGCCACGTGGCATGGTGACCTTTCTGGACACCCCAGGCCATGAAGCCTTTACTGCAATGCGTGCACGCGGTGCCAAGGCCACTGATGTTGTGATTCTTGTGGTAGCTGCTGATGACGGCGTGATGCCGCAAACCATCGAGGCTATTCATCACGCTAAAGCCGGTAATGTGCCGCTCGTTGTTGCAATCAATAAAATTGATAAACAGGGCGCAAGTGCTGAGCGAGTGAAACAAGAGTTGGTAGCGCAAGAAGTGATACCCGAAGATTACGGTGGCGACACCATGTTTATCGAGGTGTCAGCCAAGACCGGTCAAGGTATTGATGCTTTGCTGGAAGCAGTATTGCTACAAGCTGAAGTGCTGGAACTGAAAGCGCCGAAAAATACACCAGCTAAAGGCTTGGTTATTGAAGGGCGTCTGGATAAGGGCCGTGGCCCAGTTTCAACCATACTGATTCAATCGGGCACGCTCAAGCGCGGTGACATGTTGCTGGCTGGTAGCGCTTTTGGTCGTGTACGCGCCATGCTTGATGAAGCCGGTAATGAGATTAAAGAAGCTGGCCCATCAATCCCGGTCGAGATATTGGGGTTGTCAGATGTGGCATCTGCTGGCGAAGAAGTGATCGTACTCAATGATGAGCGCAAGGCGCGCGAAATTGCGCTATTCCGTCAAGGTAAATTCCGTGATGTGAAGCTGGCTAAACAGCAGGCCGCTAAACTGGAGAACATGTTTGAGCACATGGGTGAAGGCGAAGTTAAAACCCTGCCACTCATTATTAAATCAGACGTACAGGGCTCTTACGAAGCGTTGGCTACTTCGCTGCAAAAACTGTCTACCGATGAAGTTAAAGTCAACATTATTCATACGGGCGTAGGCGCTATCAGCGAATCTGATGTGAATCTGGGTGCCGCATCCAAAGCGGTTGTGATTGGCTTTAACGTACGTGCCGACGCTGGCGCGCGCAAGCTCATTGAGAGTGCGGGTGTTGATGTCCGTTACTACAACATCATTTATGAAGCTGTGGATGAAATCAGGGCTGCACTTGGTGGCATGTTGTCTCCAGAGCAAAAGGAAAGCCCAATCGGTACTGTGGAAATCCGCGAAGTTTATCGCATCTCCAAGGTTGGTGCGGTTGCTGGTTGCTATGTACAAGAGGGTGTCATCAGGCGTAATTCCAAAGTACGTGTACTGCGCAACCATGTAGTGATTCACACGGGTGAGCTGGATTCACTCAAACGCTTCAAAGACGACGTTAAAGAAGTGAAATCTAACTTCGAGTGCGGTCTGTCGCTGAAGAACTTTAACGACATTGAAGTAGGGGATTTACTGGAAGCCTACGAAGTGGTTGAAGTAGCTAGAACGCTGTAGAGAAGTTAATCAATATGGCTAAAGATTTTGCACGCAGTGATCGAGTTGCAGAGCAAATTCAGCGCGAGCTGGCTGATTTGCTGCAATTCGAGGTGAAAGACCCGCGCGTGGGCATGGTCACTGTGACTGAAGTTGAAGTCACGGGTGACATGGCGCATGCGAAAATTTATTACAGTGCAAAGGCGGGTACGGCAGAACTGCAAGCTGGGCTGGAAAAAACTGCTGGATTCCTGCGTGGACAATTAGCCAAGCGTATGCTGTTGCGTACGGTGCCGCAATTGCATTTTATTTACGACGCCTCAATCGATCGCGGTATGAAACTTTCCAAAATGATTGATGAAGCGCTCGCTTCCAGCAATAACCCTGAAGAAAAAACGCCCAAGACTTAAGTCTTGGGCTTGTCTGTATTGCAATTCAAAAGAATCAAACGTCCCGTACACGGTGTGTTATTGCTGGATAAGCCATTAGGCTTGTCTTCCAACCATGCTTTGCAGCAGGCCAAGCGCCTCTTCCAAGCGGCCAAGGCTGGCCACACAGGTAGCCTTGACCCGCTTGCTACAGGTCTTTTGCCTATCTGCTTCGGTGAAGCCACCAAGTTTTCCCATTTTTTACTCGATGCGGATAAAAGCTATCGTGCAGCTATAAAACTGGGCGCTACTACCACGACTGCCGATGCGGAAGGCGAGGTGCTCACTACCAGCAAGGTCGACGTGACACCTGCAGCACTCAATGCGGTATTAAAAAAATTTACTGGGGTCATACAACAGGTACCCCCCATGTATTCTGCCCTCAAGCATCAGGGCAAGGCCTTGTACGAATATGCACGAGCTGGCGTGGATATTGAACGCGCCGCACGTACTATTAGTATTTACACAATATCGCTTGAGCGTTTTGAGCAAGACGAAGTAACAATCACTGTGTCCTGCAGCAAGGGTACTTATATACGGACCCTGGCCGAAGACATTGGCCATGCGTTGGGTTGCGGTGCGTATCTGAACGGGTTGCGCAGGCTGACAACCGGGCACTTCAGCCTGGATAAGGCAGTGACATTGGAACAGCTGGAGGCTATGTCTAGCGTAGAGCGTGACCAAAGCCTGTTGCCAGTGGATGCCCCCGTGCAAAATTTACCGCAAATGCCTCTGGATGAAGCAAGTGCGCATTATCTAATGCAAGGTCAGCAAGTATGGAAAGCGGGTTCAATACCGGTGGGTTTGTTTCGGCTTTATGATCCTGCTGGAAATTTTATGGGTTTAGGCGAGCACACCGACGATGGAAAGATCGCCCCCAGAAGATTGCTGGTGAAAGATTGACGGAATAATTAGCTAATAACGGTTGTTTTATTGAGAGAGTTCTTGTTAATCAAGGCTATTTAAGGTTAGAATGCGCGGTTCAAGATTAGGAGAAAAAGATGTCTACTTCGACTGCTGAAAAAGCCAAAATTGTTGGCGACTATCAACTGGCACAAAATGATACCGGTTCCCCAGAAGTGCAAGTGGCGCTATTAAGCAGCCGTATCAGCACCCTGACTGAACACTTTAAGGTTAATGCAAAAGACCACCATTCCCGTCGTGGTTTGTTGGCTATGGTTAGCCAACGCCGTAAATTGCTGGATTACCTCAAGCGCAAGAACGCTGAGCGCTATCGCTCATTAATCGAGCGTTTAGGTCTGCGTAAATAATTTCTGCACACATAAAGCAACAATATAATAAATTTTGTGAATTGCTGAAATAAGCCGAAAGCAAAGCGGATACGCGGTGCTTGTCGGCTTGTTTCGTTTTGAAAGGGCGTGAAGTCGTGAAAGCAATCAAAAAAACTATCCCCTATGGTCAACATGAGTTGACTCTGGAAACGGGTGAAATCGCTCGTCAAGCTAATGGCGCAGTACTGGTAAGTCTAGGAGACACGGTTGTACTGGTAACTGTCGTTGGCAAAACCGAGGTTAAGGCAGGCCAGGATTTTTTCCCATTGACCGTGGATTATCAGGAGCGCACCTACGCTGCCG
>JBDTOX010000163.1:0-81796 GCA_039933015.1 Methylophilaceae bacterium | reverse complement strand
ATGAAATAGCCCAGCCCGATTGAGCCAAAAATGATTCCCCATAGGATTTGTGCCGGGGAATCCAATTAGCTTGTTAGCTTTTGTAAGGACACGGCTGTTTGGTGCAGTCTGCGTAGATGTGCAGCGAGTGGTCGTGGATAGTGAACCCGCGTTCGGCGGCCACTTGTTTCTGGCGCAATTCGATTGCTTCGTCGAAGAACTCTTCCACACGCCCGCATTGCATGCAAACGATGTGGTCGTGATGGCCGCCTTGGTTTAGCTCAAACACCGCCTTGCCGCTTTCAAAGTGATGGCGCACCAGCAAGCCGGCTTGTTCAAATTGCGTCAGCACGCGATAAACCGTCGCCAAGCCAACATCTTCGCCTGTTGTCAGCAAAATCTTGTAAACATCTTCTGCCGACAAATGGCGCTCTTTGCTGTTTTCAAACAGGCTCAGCACTTTGAGTCTTGGCAGGGTGGCCTTGAGGCCGGCATTCTTTAATTCGTCAGGTTCATGCATGGCAGTCGGAGCTCACTATTTAAGGCCGCAGGTATTTTAGACCGTAAGCATCATGGTATATTAGCGCCATTTCTTGCCAAAGTCATGGTGATGCGCCACATAATCCTAATACTAGCGCTGTTATGCGCTGCCTGCAGTTCCAGCCTGCCTTCAATCAAGCCTTACAAGATGGATATTCAGCAGGGCAATGTCGTTACGTCCAAGATGATGTTGCAACTTCGCCCAGGTATGACCGAATCGCAGGTGCGCTTCATCATGGGTACCCCGCTGATTCAAGATAGTTTCCACAAAGACCGCTGGGATTATTTCTACCAGATGCGCAAGGATGGAAAGATTATTGAACAGCGCCGTGTCATTCTCGAGTTTGACCAGGATGCCTTGGTGCGCGTGCGTGGCGATGTTGTTCCTGCCGGCAGCGGTCAGGACATAACTGAGCCGTCGCCAGTGAGCGAGTCTGGCAAAGCTGTTGCAAAACAGCCGGGTGATAAGAAGGGCTTAATAGATAAGCTTAAATTCTGGAAAGACGATAAGGATGTGAAAAAACCACATGCTGCGCCAGCAGATCTGGTCAATCCGCAACCTGCTACCCCTAAGCCAGCAACTCCTGCCAAACCCGCACCTGAGTCAGCGCCCCCGGAAGCGATGCCTCCGGTAGTGATGCCAGTCGAGCCTGCACCAACCCCTGAACCTGCACCCGCTGCAGCGGTAAAACCAGTCGGGCCAGCACAGGAAATGGTAGCGCCTGCACCTCTCGCAGAACCTGTGCCGCAAAAACCTGCAGAAGCCCCAGTTGCTCCGGCAGGAAAATCAGTGCCAGCCACTAAGCCCGTCGTGCAGCCTAATGAAGCGGCCAAGCTGCAAGCAACACCTAAGTCGATCACGAAACCCGGGCCGGTGGATGAGCCTGAAAAGGACCTGCCGCCGGAAGATGAGCCTGGTTACTTTGAACGCATGCTGGAAAAGATCGGGTTCTGAGTTTTCAGTGTAGGCTGATGCAGCAACTGAAAGACTGGTTTTCTATTTTTCAGGATTAGGCTAGCGCGGCACTATGCTGTAATTAAAAGATAGGTTTTTAAGGAAGTTGGTTTAAATGCTGAACGTAGTGATTGCTGGATGCACTGGCCGTATGGGCCATGCCTTGTTGGAAGGCGTTTTTGCTGATGAGAGTTTAAGGCTCCATGCCGCGCTTGATCGTGCAGATAGCCCGCAAATAGGGCGTGATGCCGGTGAGCAGTTCGGTAAATCAACCGGCGTAAAGATCAGCCATGACATTGAGGCTGCTCTGCAAGATGCGGATGTATTGGTCGATTTCACCCGTCCGGAAGCTAGCCTGCAATACCTTGCTGCATGCCAGAAGGCAAAGGTCAAGCTGGTTATCGGTACCACTGGTTTTAGTGTCGAACAAAAAGCCCGGATTGAAGCCGTCTCGCGCGATACGGCGATTGTGTTTGCGCCCAACATGAGTGTAGGTGTGACCTTGTTGATTAACCTGGTACAGGCGGCCGCCAAGGTGCTGGCCGAAGGCTACGACATAGAAATTATCGAGGCGCATCACCGGCATAAGGTGGATGCTCCTTCCGGTACCGCATTGCGCTTGGGCGAGGCGGCGGCAAGTGCGCTGGGACGTGACTTGGGGGAGTGTGCTGTGTATGGGCGTGAAGGCGTCACTGGTGAACGTGACCCCAATACCATAGGCTTTGCCACAGTGCGTGGTGGTGATGTGGTAGGTGACCACACCGTCTTGTTCGCTGGGACTGGTGAGCGCATTGAGTTGACGCATAAGGCCTCCAGCCGTGCTACTTTTGCGCTGGGCGCCCTGCGCGCCGCCAAATTTCTGGCAGATAAAAAAGACGGACTATATGACATGCAGGATGTGCTCGGCGTGAAGTAGCCGGCGTGCATGCGCAGTAATAATGGCTTTATGCTGTGTTGACCGAATCACGTTGAAGCGCAGGCCAGCTTGCGCTATAATCCAGGATAGTGATACAAGCGGGATGAGTGCATACTCGTCCCGCTTTGCACATCCGTCTCCCGCATGTGCAATGCAGTAAATAAACCAAATTTCCAAGGAGTTATGAATTGCCGCAGACCCTGCCAGCCTTGCTCGTACTCGCAGATGGGACAGTGTTTCGTGGTGTTTCAATTGGTGCCACTGGCCATACGGTTGGCGAGGTTGTATTTAACACCTCCATGACGGGGTATCAGGAGATTCTGACTGATCCTTCCTACACTGAGCAAATTGTCACACTAACCTATCCCCATATTGGCAACGTCGGCGTTAATGCTGAGGA
This sequence comes from Methylophilaceae bacterium, assembly GCA_039933015.1. Taxonomy (GTDB): domain Bacteria; phylum Pseudomonadota; class Gammaproteobacteria; order Burkholderiales; family Methylophilaceae; genus JBDTOX01. The sequence goes on along the minus strand of JBDTOX010000163.1, from coordinate 79,006 downwards.
TGTCGAATCAGATCGGGTTTACGCCAGCGGCCTGATTATCCGCGATTTGCCATTGCTCGATAGTTGCTGGCGCAGTGAGCAATCGCTGTCTGATTATCTGGTCTCGAAAAATGTGGTGGCCATCTCCGATATCGATACCCGCAAGTTAACGCGTATCCTGCGTGAAAAAGGCGCTCAGGCCGGTTGTATCATGGCCGGTGAAGTTGATGAGGCGCAAGCGCTGGAGCTTGCGCGCGCTTTCCCGGGGTTGTCCGGCATGGATTTGGCCAAAGTCGTGAGCTGTAAGCAGGCTTACCCTTTTGAAGATGGTGAATGGGCGCTGGGCTCAGGCTACGCTAAACCTGAAAACGCTGCTTACCATGTGGTGGCTTTCGATTATGGTGTTAAGCGCAACATTCTGCGCATGTTGACCTCGCGCAATTGCAAGGTCACTGTGCTGCCAGCCCAGGCAACAGCAGAGCAAGCGCTGGCGCTTAAGCCTGATGGCATTTTTCTTTCCAATGGCCCCGGGGATCCTGAGCCTTGTGATTACGCTATTAACACGATAAAGACACTGGTTGATACCGGTATCCCAACATTTGGCATCTGCTTGGGTCACCAGTTGCTGGGCCTGGCTAGCGGCGCCAAAACAGTCAAGATGAAGTTTGGCCACCACGGGGCTAACCACCCAGTGCAGGATACTGATGACAAGCGCGTCTTTATCACCAGCCAGAATCATGGATTTGCGGTAGACCCGGCTACCTTGCCAGCCAATATGCGCGTGACGCATGTGTCGCTGTTCGACGGTAGCCTGCAGGGCATTGCCCGTACCGATAAACCAGCGTTCAGTTTCCAGGGTCATCCGGAAGCCAGTCCCGGTCCGCATGAAGTCAATTACCTGTTCGATCGATTCGTTGATCTCATGAAGCAGCATAAGCAGTAAGAAAAATATGGCAAAGCGTACAGACCTCAAATCCATCCTGATCATCGGCGCCGGACCTATCGTTATCGGTCAGGCCTGTGAATTCGACTATTCCGGCGCGCAAGCCTGTAAGGCGTTGCGCGAAGAAGGCTACCGAGTCATTCTGGTGAATTCCAATCCGGCCACTATCATGACCGACCCGGAAATGGCCGATGCGACCTATATCGAACCAGTGACCTGGCAGGTGGTGGAAAAGATCATTGCCATTGAACGCCCTGATGCCTTGTTACCCACCATGGGCGGCCAGACGGCGTTGAACTGTGCGCTGGACTTGGCACGCGAAGGCGTGCTGGAAAAGTATAACGTAGAGCTGATAGGTGCCAGCAAGGAAGCCATCGATAAAGCCGAGGACCGCGAAAAATTCAAGCAGGCCATGACCAAGATAGGACTGGCGTCGGCACGTTCAGCCGCGGCGCATAGCCTGGAAGAAGCCTTGCAAGTACAGGCTTCGATTGGTTATCCAGCCATTATCCGCCCTTCGTTTACCATGGGCGGTAGCGGCGGCGGTATTGCTTACAACCGCGAAGAGTTTCTCGCTATTTGTGAGCGTGGCCTGGAAGCCTCGCCTACCCACGAGTTGCTTATCGAAGAATCATTACTCGGCTGGAAAGAGTACGAGATGGAAGTGGTGCGGGATAGTGCTGATAACTGCATTATCATTTGCTCCATTGAGAATCTGGATCCCATGGGCGTACATACTGGTGATTCGATTACCGTAGCGCCCGCGCAAACCCTGACCGACAAAGAATATCAAATCATGCGCAACGCCTCGCTGGCGGTGCTGCGTGAAATCGGTGTAGACACCGGCGGCTCCAATGTGCAATTTGCGATCAACCCGGAAGACGGACGCATGATTGTGATTGAGATGAATCCACGTGTATCGCGTTCTTCAGCTTTGGCCTCAAAGGCCACAGGCTTCCCGATTGCGAAAGTGGCTGCCAAGCTGGCAGTGGGCTTCACACTTGATGAGCTTAGGAATGAGATTACCGGCGGTGCTACACCTGTGTCATTTGAGCCTTCTATTGATTATGTTGTTACCAAGATTCCACGTTTTGCCTTTGAGAAATTCCCACAGGCTGATTCGCGTTTAACTACGCAAATGAAATCAGTCGGTGAAGTCATGGCCATAGGTCGAACTTTCCAGGAATCCTTCCAGAAAGCCCTGCGTGGCCTCGAAGTTGGTGTTGATGGCCTGGATGAAGTTTCCACCGACATCGACCAGATCCAGAAAGAGCTGGGCGAACCTGGCCCTGAGCGGATCTGGTATGTAGGTGATGCCTTCCGCATGGGTATGACCGTGGAGCAAGTGTACGATCATTCCAAGATAGACCCTTGGTTCCTGGTACAAATTGCCGATATTATCAAGCGCGAACAGGCGCTTAATGGCCGCAATCTGGCGGATCTAGATAAAGATGCGTTGTTCCAACTCAAGCGCCGTGGTTTTTCTGACCACCGCCTGGCGAAGTTGCTGGGCACAGACCAGCATGCTGTACGTGCTTACCGGCAGGCATTGCATGTGCGTCCAGTATATAAGCGCGTTGATACCTGTGCGGCTGAATTTGCTACCAACACCGCTTACATGTACTCAACCTATGAAGAAGAGTGCGAGGCGCGGCCTACAGACCGCAAGAAAATCATGGTGCTGGGTGGCGGGCCAAACCGCATCGGTCAGGGTATTGAATTCGATTATTGCTGTGTACATGCGGCATTCGCCATGCGCGAAGATGGTTACGAAACCATTATGGTCAACTGTAATCCTGAAACCGTATCTACCGACTATGACACATCTGACCGCCTGTATTTCGAGCCGCTAACGCTGGAAGACGTGCTGGAAATCGTTGCGCTGGAAAAACCAGTAGGGGTTATCGTGCAATACGGCGGACAGACCCCATTGAAGCTGGCACGTGATCTGGAAAAAGCCGGTGTGCCTATTATTGGTACTACACCGGACGCGATTGACCGCGCGGAAGACCGTGAGCGTTTCCAACTTATGCTGCAGGAACTGGGTCTCAAGCAGCCGCCTAATCGCACCGCCAGAACGCCGGAAGAGGCTTTGCGCCTGGCACAAGAGATCGGCTATCCGCTAGTAGTGCGCCCATCCTATGTGTTGGGCGGTCGTGCCATGGAAATTGTGCAGGAACAGGCACAGCTTGAGCGCTATATGCGTGAAGCCGTCAAGGTTTCCAATGAATCACCGGTGCTGCTGGACCGCTTCCTGAACGATGCAAAGGAGGTCGATGTCGACGCCTTATGCGACGGTGATGATGTAATTATCGGCGGTATCATGGAGCACGTTGAGCAAGCTGGAGTGCACTCCGGCGATTCGGCCTGTTCATTACCGCCTTACAGCCTGTCTAATGAATTGCAGGATGAGTTACGCAGGCAAACCGTGGTAATGGCCAAGGCGCTGGGTGTGGTAGGCCTCATGAACGTGCAGTTCGCTATCCAGGGCGAGACCGTATACGTGCTGGAAGTGAATCCTCGCGCTTCGCGCACGGTGCCGTTTGTCTCCAAGGCTTGTGGCTTGCAGCTGGCTAAAATTGCTGCGCGCTGCATGACGGGCAGAAAGCTCAAGGAGCAGGGCGTTACCAAGGAAATCATACCGCCTTATTACTCGGTGAAAGAAGCCGTATTCCCTTTCATCAAGTTCCCGGGCGTGGATACGATACTCGGCCCGGAAATGAAATCCACCGGTGAAGTGATGGGTGTGGGCCGTACCTTTGCTGAAGCCTTTGTGAAGTCGCAATTGGGTGCCAGCACCAAGTTGCCGCTTGGCGGCAAAGCGTTTATCAGCGTGCGCCGCGAAGATCGCGAAAAAGTCGTTGAAATCGCACAGGCGCTGGCAGATCTTGGTTTTCATCTGGTTGCCACACGCGGTACGGCTGGCGCATTAACTGCTGCCGGTTTGACTGTAACGCCCGTTAACAAGGTGGCTGAAGGCCGGCCACATATCGTGGACATGATCAAGAATGGCGAAATCAGTTTTATTGTGAACGTGGTGGAAGACAAGCGTGCAGTCAACGACTCCTACGCGATCCGTCGTAGCGCACTGCAGCAGAAGGTAACTTACTACACCACGCTGGCTGGTGCCAAGGCTGCCTGTTTGGGCATGGCGCATATTGAGGAGTTGGAAGTGCAGTCTTTACAGAACTTGCATCAGCAGCTAGGTAAGTAATAATATAATAACGATATTTGAAACCACGCTTGGTGTTCCAGGTGTGGTTTTTGTTTTTAGTTTTGCTTTAAGGGCTAAAGAATAAAAGGCAGGCAATTAGTATGCACAAGATTCCAGTAACAATTAAAGGCGCGGAGCTGCTCAAGCTTGAGTTGCATCGTTTACGTAGCGTTGATCGACCTAATGTAATCCAGGCAATTGCGGAAGCGCGTGCGCAAGGCGACCTCTCGGAGAATGCCGAGTATGATGCCGCCAAAGAACGCCAAAGCTTTATTGAAGGCCGCATTGCCGAGATTGAAGCCAAGCTCTCCAACGCGCAGATTATTGACCCCAAAACGTTGAATGCTGAAGGCCGCTGCGTATTCGGCGCCACGGTGGAAGTTGAAGATATAGAGGGCGGCGGCGTCACTACTTACCAAATCGTCGGTGATGATGAGGCGGACATTAAAGGCGGTAAAATCTCGGTGAGCTCACCGATTGCGCGCGCCCTGATTGGAAAATCACCAGGCGACGTGGCTGAAGTCATGGCCCCCGGCGGCTTACGTTCTTTTGAAGTGCTTGATGTACAGTATCTTTAATTAACGATATGAATCACTGGTCAGACAAGCTCGCTTTAATCACTATCACTGCCTGGGTGGGCGCGTTATGGGCGATCGGCTACCTGGCAGCGCCTACCTTGTTTTACCACTTGCAAGATAAGCAAGCGGCGGGAATGCTGGCAGGCAAGATGTTTGGTTTTGTGGCATATGTGGGGATAGCCAGTGCTTTTTATCTGTTGATACAGCGTTTGGTGCGATTGGGCACGGCCGCATTGAAACAGGGGTTCTTCTGGGCTGTGCTAGTGATGCTTGTACTCACACTAGCCGGCCACTTTGGCATTCAACACCTACTTGCCGAGCTGAAAGCGCAGGCGATGCCGGCAGATGTAATGCAGAGTGTATTTGCCAGCCGCTTCAAAACCTGGCACGGCGTGGCGAGTATTGCTTACTTGGTGCAAAGCTTGCTGGGTCTGGTGCTGGTGCTGCGCGCACGCTAATTAAGTCAGAATGATTTTGGGTTTATCTGCCTGACGGTAGATTATCAACTGCTTACCAATATGATGCACTGCTACCGAGACCGTCTTGCTGCAAATTTCTTCCAGAATCTGAATTCTTAGCGCACGATCATCGCCATGCACTTTAATTTTGATGAGCTCATGTGCTTTAAGGCTAACCTCGATTTCGTGCAAAACCTTCTCTGTCAGGCCGTTGTTGCCTATCATGACAACTGGGCTAAGTTCATGGCTAAGGGCGCGCAGTTGGCTGATCTGTTTGGAACTAAGTTGTTTGGGCTGCAATTCGGACATATCTCATTGATTCAAAAAGGCTCGCAGTTTATCAGATGAAACGCAGACCTACCAGCAAAGCATGGATGCAGGAACACGTTAATGATGAGTTTGTTAAGCGTGCACAGCGTGAGGGTTATCGTGCCCGCGCAGCCTACAAACTCATGGAGATTGATGACAAGGACCGCCTGTTTAAACCGGGCATGACCATAGTGGATCTTGGTGCTACCCCAGGTAGCTGGTCGCAGGTCGCCGTACAGCGGCTACAAGGCAAAGGGCGCGTGATTGCCTTGGACCTGCTGGAAATGCAGCCGATTGCGGGTGTGGAGTTTATTCAGGGTGACTTTCGCGAAGAAGCCATTCTTAATCAGCTGGAAGAAATGCTAAATAGTGGGGCAGTAGACCTTGTAATTGCCGATATGGCCCCCAATATGAGCGGTATTAGTCTTGTAGATCAAGCTAATGCAGCATACTTGACGGAACTGGCGCTGGAATTTAGCTTGAAATGGTTGAAACCGGGTGGTCATTTGCTAGTCAAAGTTTTTATCGGAACGGGCTTTGACGAAATTGTGCGTAATATGCGCATGGGGTTTGAAACAGTAGCAACACGTAAACCCAAAGCCTCGCGTGATCGCAGTAGTGAGGTGTATTTGCTGGGTTTAAAGCGTAAGCCGTGAAATGAAAAAGCTTTAAATGCATCGCTCGGGCCGCAGAGATTACGGCAACAGAGTAAAAATAAGTTTAGAATGAAGTTTGTAAATTCCCTTTTAAATTAAGGATGGGACGTTGAACAATATCGTAAAGAATATCGCTATCTGGCTCGTCGTAGCCCTTGTGCTGATGACTGTGTTTAACCAGTTCGGCGCAAAAACAGCTGCGGACGGTCAGGTGGTTTACTCCCAATTCCTCGATGAGGTGAAGGAGGGGCGCATTGCCAAAGTAACCATTGATGGTCGCGTATTGCGTGGCGTTACTAACGAGGGCAAAAAATTTAATACCTATGCGCCGTCCGATCCATGGCTGATTTCAGATCTGCTTAAAAATAATGTAACTGTCGAAGCCAAGCCGGACGAAGAGCCTTCATTGCTCATGAATATTTTTGTTTCGTGGTTTCCCATGTTGTTGCTGATTGGCGTTTGGGTGTTTTTTATGCGCCAGATGCAAGGTGGCGGTCGTGGCGGTGCATTCTCTTTTGGTAAGAGCAAGGCGCGTCAGCTCGACGAGAGTACTAATCAGACTACTTTTGCCGATGTGGCTGGTTGCGATGAAGCCAAGGAAGAAGTCGCTGAATTGGTGGAGTTTTTACGTGACCCAGGCAAATTCCAGAAACTGGGCGGCCGCATTCCGCGGGGTGTGCTTTTGGTTGGCCCTCCAGGCACGGGTAAGACTTTGCTCGCCAAAGCCATTGCCGGTGAAGCCAAAGTACCTTTCTTCACCATTTCCGGTTCCGATTTCGTCGAAATGTTCGTCGGTGTTGGTGCAGCACGTGTGCGTGACATGTTCGAGCAGGCCAAGAAAACTTCACCGTGCATTATCTTTATCGATGAAATTGATGCGGTGGGCCGTCATCGTGGCGCAGGTACGGGCGGTGGTAACGACGAGCGTGAGCAAACGCTGAATCAGTTGCTGGTCGAGCTTGATGGTTTTGAGCCCAGTTCCGGCGTAATCGTGATTGCAGCAACCAACCGCGCCGACGTGCTGGATAAAGCGTTGCTGCGTCCCGGCCGTTTCGACCGTCAAGTAGTGGTGGGCTTGCCCGACATCCGTGGTCGCGAGCAAATCCTGCTGGTGCATATGCGCAAAGTGCCGATTGATGCTGACGTTAAGGCGGATATTCTTGCACGCGGTACACCGGGCTTCTCTGGTGCCGATTTGGCTAACCTCGTGAACGAGGCAGCATTGTTTGCCGCACGTCGCAACAAACGCACTGTGGATATGGCCGACTTTGAAGATGCCAAGGACAAGATATTCATGGGGCCGGAGCGCAAGTCCATGGTCATGCGTGAAGAGGAGCGCCGCAGTACGGCCTATCACGAATCTGGTCATGCGGTAGTGGCAAAACTGTTACCCAAGGCTGACCCGGTGCACAAGGTTACCATCATGCCACGCGGCTGGGCGCTGGGCTTGACCTGGCAATTGCCTGAGTTTGATCGCATCAGTAATTACCGCGACAAAATGCTCGAGGAAATCTCGATACTGTTCGGTGGCCGTATTGCCGAAGAAGTATTCCTGAACCAGATGTCCACCGGCGCTTCCAACGATTTTGAACGTGCTACCCATTTGGCACGCGACATGGTAACCAAATACGGCATGTCAGATTCGCTAGGTACCATGGTCTATGTTGATAATGACCAGGACTCCTTCTTCGGCCGCATGTCAGCAAAATCGGTCTCTGAAGCGACGCTGCAAAAAGTGGATGGCGAGATTCGCCGGATCCTGGATGAGCAGTATGCTATTGCGCGCAAGTTGCTGGAAGAAAATCGCGACAAGGTGGAAGCGATGGTTTCGGCCCTGCTTGAGTGGGAAACCATTGATGCCGAGCAGATCGATGACATTATGGCCGGTTTACCGCCGCGTGCGCCTAAGCCCAGCCAAGCCAGTAACAAGACGTCACGGGATAGCGGAACTTCCGGCCCCACTACGGCTGCTACGCCACAACCTGCCACTAAGTCTTGATTAAATAACTCTGATTGTAGTCAGATAACGAAGCCACGTTAGATGAGCACCCTGAAAGCGCTCGGTCTGCGTGGCTTAATTACTAATGTGGCTTAATTCCATGCTATGACCCATTTGTTGAAATTCCTGTGCGGTAGATATCAGCTAGACCTCTCGCGTCCGCATGTAATGGGTATTGTGAATGTTACCCCGGATTCTTTTTCTGACGGCGGCAAGTATGAGTCCACGGAAAAAGCCGTCCAGCATGGGCTGGCGCTCATAGAGGAGGGTGCTGACATCCTCGATATCGGCGGCGAATCCACACGGCCAGGTGCTACGCCTGTAAGCCTGGAAAATGAGCTTAAGCGTGTGGTGCCTGTTATAGAACAGTTATCAAAGATAGCCACAGTGCCTTTATCTATCGATACCTACAAGCCTGAAGTGATGCGGGCTGCAATTGCTGCAGGTGCGGACATGGTGAACGATGTGCGTGCGCTACAGGAAACCGGCGCGCTGGAGATCGTGGCGCTAAGCAATGCAGGCGTCTGCCTGATGCACATGCAAGGCACGCCCCAGACCATGCAGTTGGCTCCGCGCTACGATGACGTGGTGGCAGAAGTCACAAGATTTTTGAGCGAACGCCTGGCATCAGTGCAGGCGGCGGGCATTACTGCTGATCGCATAGTGCTCGATCCTGGATTCGGCTTTGGCAAGCGCACCGTGCATAATCTGGCGCTGTTACAGCAATTGCAGTGTATTGTCGATTTGGGGCGTCCTTTGCTGGTGGGGCTCTCACGCAAATCAGTGCTGGGAAATATCGTTGGTGCAGATGTTGATGTGCGTCTGCATGCCAGTATCGCGGCTTCAGTGATATCTGCCATGAAAGGCGCTAGAATCATCCGTGTACATGATGTAAAAGCCACTGTTGATGCCCTTAAAGTGGTCACAGCAGTTTTATCTGAATAAATTTTAAAAGTAAAAAATGAGTAGAAAATATTTCGGTACCGATGGCATCCGTGGACGCGTGGGCGAAGCGCCTATCACGCCAGACTTCGTCATGCGTCTGGGCTATGCCGCAGGACGTGTATTGACGAATATTGATAGTCATCTGGGGCAGGGAGCGCATCCTGCCGTGTTAATTGGCAAAGATACGCGAATTTCCGGCTATATGCTGGAATCGGCTTTGCAAGCCGGCCTGTCGGCCGCCGGTGTCGATGTGTTGCTAACCGGCCCCATGCCTACGCCCGCTGTAGCTTATCTCACGCGCGCCTTACGTGCTCAAGCTGGGGTTGTTATTTCGGCTTCGCATAACCCATTTGAGGATAACGGCATTAAATTCTTTTCCGCCGAAGGCACGAAACTGGCCGACGACATTGAGCACGCGATTGAAGCGGAGTTGGACCGTCCCATGCAAGTAATGAGTCCATCCAAGCTGGGTAAGGCCCGCCGCATTAATGATGCGGCTGGACGTTATATTGAATTCTGCAAAAGCACGTTCCCCCATGCCTTGGATTTGCGTGGCCTGAAAATTGTGCTGGACTGTGCACATGGCGCGACTTATCACGTGGCACCGCCAGTATTTCATGAGCTGGGTGCCGAAATTGTCGTCATAGGCAATCAGCCCGATGGTCTCAATATCAATCATGAATGTGGCTCCACCCATCCGCAAGCACTATGCAATGCGGTAATCGAGCATAAAGCTGACCTCGGTATTGCTTTCGATGGTGACGGTGATCGCGTTATGGTGGTGGATGGAGACGGCCAGCTACTGGATGGCGATCAACTGCTGTATATCATTGCCATGCACCGTCAACAGCGGGGCAAACTGGCAGGTGGAGTGGTAGGCACGCTAATGACCAATTTGGCACTCGAGCATGCTTTAGCCAAGGCTAATATTCCTTTTATTCGGGCCAAGGTTGGTGACCGTTACGTGCTGGAGCTGCTCAATGAGCATGGCTGGCAGGTAGGCGGGGAAAATTCTGGTCATATTCTGTGCCTGGATAAGCACAGCAGCGGAGATGGAATTATAGCGGCATTGCAGGTATTGCACGCTTTGCGTGCCGGCAATCAGTCACTGGCTGAACTGGGTGCCGGTCTTTCCTTGTATCCGCAGGTGCTGGTCAATGTGAAGGTCCAGCAGCGCATCAACCTGGATGGGAATGAAGCAGTGCAGGATGCGGTGAAAGCTGCCGAAAAAGAACTTAATGGCAGCGGTCGCGTATTATTGCGTCCCTCCGGGACGGAGCCAAAAATCCGCGTCATGGTGGAAGGGCGCTCGCGCGAACAGGTGCAAAGTCTGGCTGAGCGTATCGCCGACACGGTGAGAAAAGCTGCTGCCTAAGTATTCATCAAAATGCTGTGTACTCACACTTAACAGCTGGCATCCACTGCTTTTGAAGACTTCATTGTTGTGTCACGTTGACGTGCAATCCTGTATGCATGAGCAACCATTTATGTAGTGCATGCTGCCTAGCCTTTGAGGCCCTGCAACGCGAATATCGCCAGGGAGGTCATCATGCCCGCATAAAATGCGTTTGTATCTGCGCCGTTTTAACGAGCTGGATAGTGCGCTTTGTCTGCGGGTGAACCGAGTCAGTCACTATCGCTGGGTGCGCTTGTGCTTTCGTTTGGTCAGCCGTCATGGCGATGGCGTATTCTGGTATGCGGTAATGCTGGGAATATGGCTTACCCAGGGCCTAGCCGGATTATTGCCTTGCCTGCACATGATATTAGTCGGGCTTTTTGGCACCTTGCTCTACAAGTGGCTAAAGGGAAAGACCTCGCGCCCGCGTCCTTATGAGATTCATCGGGATATCTGGCTCACAGGTACACCACTGGGCCGACTCAGCTTCCCTTCTGGCCATACCTTGCATGCCGTGGCGTTTTGCTCGGTGGCGTTGGTGTATTACCCGATGCTTGCGTGGATATTGCTCCCTTTTACCTTCATGGTCGCCATGTCGCGCGTGATTTTAGGCTTGCATTACCCAAGTGATGTGCTCGCTGGTGCCCTGATCGGACTTTTGATTGCCAGCGTTTCTTTCGCTATCTAATAGTTGTGTGCGTTTTCCCAATGACGCGTATGGTGCAAGTCCGGGGAAACAATCGCCAGGTCAGGCAGACAGGCCCCAGCCATGACGAGTTCAGGAAAGCGTTTGATGGCGCGTTGCAGATGCGGGCTCATCTTCATGCCGTGCAATTTACTCTAGTACCATGAATCCCATGTGATAAGGCTATGATCTTACTGTGATGGGCGGCGTGGTAAGTATGGGTTTGGTATACTTCGGCCCTGATTCAGTCACTTACAATATGCGGGACTTAAATTAGGGACGTGCATGGAAAACCAATTCAACGAGCAAAGCCCGCACAAAGGTAAAACCGGCTTGCGCCGATTGTTAAATGCATTCGGCTATTCCATGGCTGGCATCAAAGCGGCATACCAGCATGAAGATGCTTTTCGTCAGGAAGTGTTCATGGCCATGGTGCTAGTTCCGCTGGCTATCTATCTGGGTGATACCGCTATTGCACGGGCATTGATGATAGGCAGCGTCATGCTGGTGATCATCGTCGAGCTGCTGAATTCATCGATCGAAGCAACGGTCGATCGCATTTCTCTGGAAAGCCATGACCTTGCCAAGCGTGCCAAAGATATTGGCAGCGCAGCGGTTTTGCTCAGCCTGCTCAACCTGATTGCAGTTTGGAGCTTGCTGATTTTCAGCTAGATGCAGCACACAGCAGCTATGTTGCAGGCGAGTGCCATTCACATCATACCCATTTCGATCGCTAGCATGCCTCATTAGCCGTAAGGGCAAGCGACCGCGATGGCGGCGCTTCTTTCCACTTACAAGAGGAAGCGCGTGAAGATACTATTTATTTCCGATGTGTATTTCCTCCGTATCAATGGGGTTTCCACTTCCGTCCGTACTTTTGTCGGTCAGTTGCAAGAAATGGGGCATGAGGTGCATCTGATTGCACCTGATTACGGCATGGCCACAGAAGATGAACATTGGATTAAGCGCATCCCCGCCCGCGCCATCTACTTTGATCCCGAAGATAGACTCATGCGTTATAGTGTGGCGCAAGGCTTGCCGGTGGTTGCGCTGGCTGAATTGGATACCCAGTCCATATTGATTGAAGGTACGGGTGCGTTGATTGCCCCTGACAACGAGTCTATATTTGCCGACCGGGCATTCAGCTTGCTGAGTGACGCAAAGAAACGCAGGAAATTAGGCGAGTCGGCAACAAGCTATGTCATGCAGCGCTGGACTTCACGTGCCCAGGCTGAGCACATGGCGCATTTTTACCAGCATGTGATTGAACAAAAATTAATGAATTAAGCGAGAGTATGTCCAATAAAAGTCGAGGTATTTAATTACCTTCGAGGCAGATATTCTCTGGCACTCATTAGCTGCATGGTAAATGCTGGACTCCATTCAAAGTCACGCATCACGGAGTGGAGTTTGGAGAGTTTTGTGGTCTTTTTCATACCATCGTTTCGATTTGGTGACTAGATACACGACCGATAACATCACCGGTACTTCAATCAGCACACCAACTACGGTCGCCAAGGCTGCGCCGGAATTCAGGCCAAATAAGCTCACAGCGCTGGCAACAGCCAGTTCAAAAAAATTACTCGCCCCGATCAATGCCGAGGGGCCTGCCACGCAATGGGCGACCCCCAGCTTGCGGTTAAGCCAGTAAGCCAGCCCGGAATTGAAATAGACTTGAATAAGGATGGGGATCGCCAACAATGCAATCACCGTTGGTTGTGCAATGATCTGCTTACCCTGAAAACCAAACAGCAGTATCAAAGTGGCTAGTAAGGACATGAGTGATAGTGGTTGCAAGACACCTAATAATCTTTTTAGTGATTGTTCGCCGCCGCCCTCTAGTAGCACTTTGCGCAGCACCTGGCTAACGATTACTGGAATCACGATATAGAGCAGCACCGAAAGCAGCAATGTTTCCCATGGAATAGTGATAGATGACAGCCCTAGCAATAAAGCAACGATAGGGGCAAATGCAAATATCATGATGATATCGTTCAAGGCCACCTGGCTCAGGGTGAAATGTGGGTCACCTTCAGACAAATTGCTCCAGACAAATACCATTGCAGTGCAGGGTGCTGCTGCCAGCAGAATGAGTCCTGCAATATAAGAATCAACTTGCGCTACTGGCAGCCAGTCAGTAAACAACACCCGAATAAACAGCCAGCCCAGAAAAGCCATTGAGAATGGTTTAACCGCCCAGTTAATGAAGAGGGTGACGCCTATGCCTTTCCAGTGCTGCTTTACATCAGCAAGTGCATGAAAGTTAATTTTGATGAGCATGGGGATAATCATCAGCCAAACCAGCATGGCCACAGGCAGGTTTACCTCGGCCACTTTCATCCGACCAAGCGTTTGAAAGCTGCCCGGCAGCATGTGGCCAAGCCCAATGCCGAGCCCAATGCAAATACACACCCATAAAGTTAAATAACGCTCGAAGATTCCTATTTTCTTCTCAGCCGGTAGTTCGACGATGATTTCACATTGGGTACTCATGGATTGACACATAAAAATGTTTGACAGGCGCTTGTATTTCCATAAAACTAGAAATATGGAAAGACAAATCGCAATTGCGGCACTGGATGCACTGGCACATGCAAGCCGATTAGATATTTTCCGGTTGCTTGTCCAAGCTGGTGAAGCCGGAATGCCTGCTGGCAAAATAGGTGAACAATTGGGTATCTCCAATGCCACCCTGTCGTTTCACCTGCAACAGCTTAAGCAGGCAAGCTTGGTCAGCACCCTGCGTAAAGGCACCCAGATTATGCATATGGCGAATTACGGTACGATGAATGGCTTGATTGGGTATCTAACGGAGAACTGTTGCCAAGGCTCATCGGAACCATGTCTGCCAACGGAAGCATGTTGTAGTCCTGTCATGCCTGAGACGACTGAATTTACGTAGTCATCATGAAACGTTTTCATGTGCATGGATCTGTGACTGATATCGCAGCATCCCTGCGATTTTATAACACATTGTTTGGCGCTGAATCTTGAGCAGAACGCCACGACTTGCTGTTATGCCAATTCGCAAAAGGCTTGGGCGACTGACCCCGCTGGTATCGCTAGGGAAACTTTTCACTCATTTGGAGAGAGCGCTGTATATGGCGGAGATGTCATGCAAAGCTGAGAAACGCCACGTATATCCAGCAGCCGCAAGATGATAGCTATCAAGAGTTGCTGCGCACCCTGATTACGCTCTAACCAATCACTGGAAATTATCGTGGAACAAAAGACCTACAACGTACTTTTTCTTTGCACAGGCAATTCAGCGCGTAGCATCATGGCAGAAAGGCTTATGGCGCACTGGGGTAAAGGCAGATTCAAGGCTTATAGCGCAGGAAGTTACCCTGCAGGCCAAGTCCATCCATTTGCCATTCAAACATTGCAGGCACGCGGTCTTTCTACGGATGGTGTCCGCAGCAAAAGCTGGAATGAATTTTCGGCTGAAGGCGCACCGTATCTGGATTTTATCTTTACCGTCTGTGACAATGCTGTCGGTGAGGTGTGCCCAATATGGCCAGGCCATCCTATGACAGCGCATTGGGGGGTACAAGACCCTGTTGCAGTGCAAGGTTCAGATGCGGAGAAGCTCATCGCATTTCACAGAATCTGTAATGATCTTGAAAACCGTATCAAGCTATTCGCTGAATTGCCGTTGCATAAGATAGACAAAATGAAAATCAAACAAGAAATCGATGCAATTGGTGAGGCTTAAATAACTGGGCACATTCGTCATTCTGTCAGTGCAAAAGGTTTAAGCAAAAAAATCCCCTAAAGATTCTTTAGAGGATTTTTATAACCAGCATTCATTTATCCAGGCTGGCTAACCAGGCCTCAATTAGCCAAATTTGCCAGTAATGTAATCTTCTGTTTCTTTACGGGAGGGGCGGGTGAAAATTATGTCAGTATCATCATGTTCAATCAGCTCTCCAAGATACATATAAGCTGTGGAGTCGGATACCCGGGCAGCCTGTTGCATGTTGTGAGTCACTATGACTATGGTGTATTCAGACTTTAGCTCGTTAATCAATTCCTCGATACGGGCTGTAGAAATCGGGTCTAATGCAGAACAGGGCTCGTCCAGGAGTAGCACGTCAGGTTTAACGGCAATGCAGCGAGCAATGCATAGACGTTGTTGTTGGCCTCCAGAAAGGCTTGCGCCATTCTGCCCTAGTTTATCTTTGACTTCATTCCATAAGGCGGCTTTCTTTAAAGCCCATTCCACGCGCTCATCCAGCTTAACCTTGGAAAGGCGCTCATATAGCTTGATGCCAAAAGCAATGTTGTCATAGATCGACATTGGGAATGGCGTCGGCTTCTGGAATACCATGCCAATCTTGGCGCGTAGCAGATTAAGATCCTGTTCGGTATCGAAAATGCTTTTGCCGTCGAGCATGATTTCGCCCTCGGCACGCAGTTTAGGATATAGCTCGTACATGCGGTTAAAGGTACGAAGCAAGGTGGATTTGCCACAGCCGGAAGGACCAATAAAAGCAGTGACCTTGCCGCTGGGGATGCTTAAATTGATATTTTTTAGCGCTTGAAAACTGCCGTAGTAGAAATTAAGGTTTTTAGCGGCGATTTTGGGAGTAAAAGATTCTACGGTCATGATAAGTCCTGTTTAGCTCGAGGCTGGGCCGCGGCGGAAGAGGGAGCGTGCCAGGATGTTCAGGCCAAGCACAAATAGAGTAATCAGTAGTGCCCCTGCCCAAGCAAGGTGCTGCCAGTCTTCATAGGGGCTCATGGCAAATTGGAATATCACGACGGAGAGGCTGGACATGGGTCCATTGAGATCGGTGCTCCAGAACTGGTTGTTCAATGCGGTAAAGAGTAGTGGGGCTGTTTCGCCGCTAATCCGGGCAATTGCTAATAGCATGCCAGTCAACATGCCGGCTTTGGCGGCACGGTAGACTATCATCATGACTACTTTCCAGTGAGGTGCGCCAAGCGCCGCTGCCGCCTCGCGTAAATTATGGGGCACTAGCTGCAACATGTTTTCGGTCGTACGTACAACTACTGGAATGACAATCAGCGCCAATGCCAGAGCGCCTGCCCAGCCGGAAAAATGCCCAACCCGGTGTACGACAACCTCATAGACAAACAAGCCTATGACAATAGATGGTGCAGAAAGCAGGATGTCGTTAATGAAGCGTGTTGCTGGGGCGAGCCAGCCTGTACGTCCAAATTCGGCAAGATAAGTACCGGCTAGCACGCCAACCGGCGTACCAATGAAGGTAGCAACCAGGACCATGTAAAGGCTGCCGACAATGGCATTAAGCAGTCCGCCAGCATTGCCTGGTGGGGGTGTCATCTCGCTGAAAACGCTCGGACTCAGGTAACTCAGTCCACGACTGAATAACGTCCACAATATCCAGAACAGAAAGACTAAGGCAAAAGCCACTGTCAGTACCGAAATGGTGAGTACTAGCGCATTTGTTACACGACGCATGAGGTAACGCTGGCTGTCAAAATTGCTCATGACTGTTTGCCTTCGCGCGCAGAGAGTTTAATGAGAAGCAGTTTTGCGATTGATAATACGATAAAGGTGATAACGAACAGTGTCAGGCCCAATGTGATGAGCGCGGAGGTATACACATCGCCAACTGCTTCAGTGAATTCATTCGCCAGGGCTGACGAAATTGTATTGCCCGGCATTAGCAGCGAGGCTGAAAGTTCATGCGCGTTGCCGATGACAAAGGTAACTGCCATGGTTTCACCCAGTGCCCGTCCCAGGCCCAGCATGATGCCGCCTACTACACCTACTCTGGTGTAAGGCAATACGATATTCCTGACTACTTCCCAAGTGGTAGCGCCAAGCCCATAGGCAGACTCTTTCAGCATGGGCGGTACAATTTCAAATACATCGCGCATTACTGATGAGGTGAAGGGGATTACCATGACAGCCAGAATAATGCCTGCTGTCAGCATGCCGATCCCCATGGCTGGCCCCTGGAAAATAACGCCAATCCAAGGTATAGCGCCCAAGTTATCGTTGATCCACGGCTGGATATGGTCGGCGAAAAAAGGGGCAAATACAAACAGGCCCCACATGCCGTAAATGATGCTGGGGATACCGGCCAGTAGCTCAATGGCAACGCCCAGCGGACGTTTTAGCCATGTCGGCGCCAATTCGGTAATAAACATGGCAATACCAAAACTGACGGGAATGCCAATCAACATGGCGATAAGTGAGGTGACGATAGTACCGTAAATTGGTACCAGGCCGCCGAAATCTATAGTGACCGGGTTCCATGCGTCACTGGTAAAAAAGCCAGGGCCAAACTGCTTCAGCGCCGGTAAGCTTGATACGAAAAGCGTAATCAAGATGCCGAGCATGATGCTAAAAACTAATAACGCAAACAGCAAAGTAGTGTTATGAAATACTTTGTCTAGAAATGCCCCGATGTTCTTTTTTCGGCCTGCCATTAGCATTAAGTCGGACTCTTTTGAGTGAGGTTGCGCAGAAAAAACTGCAGAGAAGGGATCTCCCTCCTCTGCAGTTTTTCAGATATGGCGTGATTATAAGAGTACATGCTTATTTTTGCATCATGCCATTATTGCCAAACTGCACCGCCTTTGCTCTTGATATTGTTTTTCCAGTGAGCTTCGATCAGCTTGATGACGCTGTCTGGCATCGGTACATAGTCCAGAGATTTGGCCATCTTGCCGCCGTTCTTATAGCCCCAGTCAAAAAACTTCAATACTTCTTGCGCATTTGCAGGCTTATCCTGCATTTTATGCATCAGGATAAAGGTTGCGCCCGCAATCGGCCATGTTGCCTTGCCTGGCTCGTTGGTCAGGATTTCATAGAAGCCAGGTGCTTTTTCCCATTCTGCATACTGTGCGGCGGACTGGAAGCTGTCGATGCTGGGCTTAACAAATTCGCCTTCACGGTTTTGCATGGTCACATATGGCAGGCCATTTTGTTTGGCATAGGCGTATTCGACATAGCCAATTGAATACTTGATGCGCTGGGCGTAGGATGCAACGCCCTCATTGCCCTTGCCGCCTATGCCGGTTGGCCATGCAACAGAAGTGTCGGCGCCGACTTTGTCATTCCACTCTTTGCTGACTTTGGACAGGTAATTGGCGAACACGAAGGTAGTACCAGAGCCATCGGAGCGATGTACCACGGTAATGGTGGCGTCCGGCAATGCAACGCTAGGATTCAGGCTCTTGATCGAAGCGTCATTCCATTTGGTGATTTTTTTCAAGAAAATATTGGCCAGTACTTCACCGCTCAGACGCAACTCGCCATTACCAAGCCCGGGGATATTGACTACAGGAACAATACCACCCACCACGGTTGGGAATTGCATCAGACCGCTTTTTTCCAGTTCTTCCGGTTTTAGTGGTTTGTCAGACGCGCCGAAATCGACAGTTTTGTTCTGGATCTGTTTGATGCCGCCGCCAGAGCCGATGGACTGATAGTTAAGCTTGGTACCGGTTGTTTTGTTGTAAGCATCAGCCCATTTGGCGTAAATGGGATAAGGAAAAGTAGCGCCGGCGCCGGTAATATCAGCAGCATAAGCGCTGGAAGCCAGCGTCAGGCTGATGGCAGCTAGTGTGCCTATCAGCGCGCGATTTAAAATTTGCATGTAATTCTCCTGAAGTTCAGCAAGGTTATGTCGGAATTATCCGACTGGTAGAACTTGTTACATGATAGCTATGGATTATGACATTTTTGTGACGAGGCCGGCAGGAGCGGTATTATTTGCTGCAATACCTTGATTGCCGCCATTGAAGACGGCAGAGCGCCACGAGTAACAATTACTTTACTGTATAATTGTGACCTTTGCATTATGCCTTGATGGAACTCCAGCCCTGATGGAAGCCGAACAACTCAATATTATCGCCAATCGCCTGCACGATTTATACGAACGCAATAATGCCCTACGGGGGTATCTTTGACTTTGAAACCAAGCAGCAGCGGCTGGATGAAGTCAGTCAGCTTCTTGAAGATCCGGCGATCTGGAATGACAACGAACGCTCGCAGAAGCTAGGCAAGGAGAAGCGCGAGCTGGAGTTTATCGTGCAATCCCTGTCCCAGGTGGATAACGGCCTGCGCGATAGCCGTGAGTTGTTTGATATGGCGCGGGAAGAAAACGACGATGCTACTTTGCTTGGCATCCAGCAAGATAGTGTGCAGCTGGAACAGCGCGTGGCGGAGATGGAGTTTCGCCGCATGTTTGCCAACCCCATGGACCCTAACAACTGTTTTATCGATATCCAGTCGGGTTCAGGCGGCACGGAGGCGCAGGACTGGGCTTCCATGTTATTCCGTATGTATTTGCGCTACTGCGAGCGTCGTGGCTTCAAGGTGGAGGTGCTGGAAGAATCCGAAGGTGATGTAGCCGGCCTCAAGAGCGCTTCCCTCAAGATTTCCGGCGATTATGCCTATGGTTATTTGCGTACGGAAAGTGGCGTGCATCGCCTGGTGCGCAAATCACCATTCGATTCTGGTAACCGCCGTCATACTTCGTTTGCCAGTGTTTCGATATTCCCAGAGGTCGATGATTCTATTGAAGTCGATATCAATCCGGCTGATCTGCGTATTGATACCTACCGCGCTTCGGGCGCCGGTGGCCAGCACATCAATAAGACGGATTCTGCCGTGCGTATTACCCACTTGCCGACCAATACCGTCGTACAGTGTCAGAATGATCGCTCGCAGCATCGTAATAGAGCCGAAGCCATGGCCATGCTGAAAGCCCAGTTGTATGCGCTGGAATTGCGCAAGCGCAATGAAGAAAAGCAGGCCATAGAGGATTCCAAGACTGATATCGGCTGGGGGCATCAGATTCGCAGCTATGTGCTCGATCAGTCTCGCATTAAAGACCTGCGCACCAACGTGGAAATTGGCAATACGCAAGGCGTGCTCGATGGCGACCTTGATCCATTTATATCCGAGAGTTTGAAGCAGGGAGTGTAGTCGTGAGCGAGTCGCAAAATCCATCTGAAAATCTGGCTGAGCATAAACCGGCGCAGGACGAGAACCATGTCATGGCCGAGCGTCGCGAGAAGCTGAAAGCCATGCGTGCGCAAGGTGTGGCCTTCCCCAATGATTTCAAGCCGGGCCATCACTCTGCTCTGCTGCATGCTACCCATGGAGAACATGAGAATGAGACTTTAGAAGCTCAGGCGATCAAGGTGAGCATCGCCGGGCGCATGATGCTGAAGCGTGTCATGGGCAAAGCCAGCTTTGCCACAG
The DNA here is from genome assembly GCA_039933015.1 of Methylophilaceae bacterium. Lineage (GTDB taxonomy): Bacteria > Pseudomonadota > Gammaproteobacteria > Burkholderiales > Methylophilaceae > JBDTOX01. Next base: position 58,633 of record JBDTOX010000163.1, on the reverse strand, counting down.
TGCAGGATAAAAGTGGCCGTATTCAGTTATTTATCGCTAAAGACAATATCGGCGAAGCTATATACGACGCTTTCAAGAAATGGGATTTGGGCGACATCGTGGCTGCAGAAGGGGTGCTGTTCAAGACCAAGACCGGCGAGCTCTCAGTCAAGGTGAATCAGTTACGCCTGCTGACCAAATCGCTGCGTCCGTTACCTGAAAAGTTTCACGGCCTGGCTGATCAGGAAACCAAGTACCGTCAGCGTTATGTAGATTTGATTGTTACAGAAGAAACACGCCAGACCTTTATTGATCGCAGCAAGATCGTTGCGGCGATACGCAGCTTTATGCTGGATAACGAATTCCTCGAAGTCGAAACGCCGATGCTGCACCCGATTCCTGGCGGTGCCTCGGCCAAGCCATTCACTACGCATCACAACGCACTGGATATGCAGATGGTGTTGCGTATTGCGCCTGAACTTTATTTGAAGCGTCTGGTGGTAGGTGGTTTCGAGCGTGTGTTTGAAATTAATCGCAATTTCCGCAATGAAGGTCTTAGCGTACGACATAACCCTGAATTCACCATGATGGAGTTTTATGCCGCTTACACTGATTACAAGTGGCTGATGGACTTTACCGAAAACTGCATACGTGCTGCGGCTATCGCGGCACGCGGCACTGCAACTCTGGAGTATCAAGGCCGGGCATTGGATTTAAGCCGGCCATTCCAGCGTCTGACCATAGTCGGTGCGATTCAAAAATATGCGCTGAAATATGAGCTAAGCCAGCTTAATGACGCAATGTTCCTGCGCGCAGAACTGAAGAAGTTTGGTGTCGATGCTTTTGAACATGCTGGTCTGGGGGCTTTGCAGTTGGCACTGTTTGAAGAAACTGCCGAAGCCCAGTTATGGGAACCCACCTATATTATTGATTACCCGGTAGAGGTGTCACCGCTGGCGCGCGCTTCAGACAGCAATCCGGAAATTACCGAGCGTTTTGAGTTGTTTATTACCGGCCGTGAAATCGCCAACGGATTCTCCGAGCTGAATGATGCGGAAGACCAGGCTGCACGCTTCCAGGCCCAGGTGGCGGCGAAGGAAGCCGGCGATGACGAAGCTATGTATTACGACGCGGATTTCATTCGTGCCCTGGAATACGGGATGCCACCAACAGGCGGTTGCGGCATTGGTATCGATCGCTTGGTCATGCTGCTCACGGACAGCCCCAGTATCCGCGATGTGATTCTATTTCCGCATATGCGTGCAGAATTTTGATTTATCCTTAATATTTAGAGAGTTATCCTAATGCACACTATCACGCTTTTTATCTCGGATATGACCTGCGGCGGTTGTGCCAACGCGGTGACCAAGGTTTTACTAGCTCTGCCAGGGGTGGTGAAAGCGGAGGTGTCGCATGTTGAAGCCAAGGCCGAGGTTAGCTATGACCCTGGCCAAGTCACCCCGGAGCAACTGAAGGCGGCGATAGCAAACGCGGGTTATGGAGTGACAAATTAAATTGTTGGGCAGAGGCGACAACAAAATTCCTATATAATCAATCGACTACAGGATGGTTGCGATATCTGTCGTGCATATGCGACGTTCAACTGGCCAGATGCATTGTTTCTCAGAATAAAGATATACTATCCTATTGAAATAATTGAATAAATTATATTCGGCATGACCATTGCTTTAGAGCAAGGAAGTGGGGTGTGTACCATGCATACCTTTTTCTTTTGTGCTTGATCATTTTATAAAAGGCCTCTCATGCTCAATAAACAAGGTTTTTTTAATAGGGGTAACGATACTGCCCGTCCGCTCAACCCATCTTCTACCAGTCCGATAAATAAATCAGTTTCGCCATCAGTTTCGCCATCAGTGACACCGGGGCATCTCGCCGCAATGGAATCGGCGACTTCTACCACAGCAACGGTGACAGAACCCAAATCTAATGCAGTGTCTAACGCTACACCTGATGCTGTGCCTAACGCAGAGGCCATTTCCGGTAGTCGTTTGATAGTCGGCCCTGATGTGAAACTCAAGGGTGCCGAAATCCTGGATTGCGATACGTTGGTAGTAGAAGGGCGTGTCGAAGCCACCATGGATAGCCGTGTCATTCAGATTGCTATCAATGGTTCCTTCTCAGGCAAGGTGGGTATTGATGTCGCTGAGATCTATGGGCAGTTTGATGGTGAGTTGACAGCGCGCAGCCAGTTGATTATTCATGCTTCCGGTCGCGTCAGCGGCAAAATCCGTTACGGCAAAATTTTGATCGAAGAGGGCGGCGAATTATCCGGGGATATTGCCGGTCTGGCCTCCGATAATAGTAAACCCAGTGCTAACTTACGCAATGTCATTGCCAAGCATGAGGCAGCAGCTTCCTGATGAGCAGCTGATTCCCCAGTAGTTCGTCATGCCTAGCCCAAAGGCTTCTCAATAATTAATTGAGAAGCCTTTTCTATGTGTAAATTGCAATCTTGCTACAAGCAATAATTGTTGATTGTTGTATTTTCGCAACAATGCCGCAAAAAAGATACACCCGTCATCAGTTTGTCACATTACCTACGCAAAATCGCTCCCGTGTTGAAACTTAACAGACCAATTTTTTGATCTATTTAACGGGGAGTGACGTAATGAAAAGCATGAAACTACGCGGCGTGATGGCTGCGGTATCTGGGGCTCTGTTGATGGGCATCGGCGCGAACGCTATGGCCGACAGTTCTGACGATCTGTTGCAGGCCCTGATTGCCAAAGGTGTTTTAACCGAGGAAGAAGGTGCTCAGCTGTTGAAGGGCCGTGAAGTTGAAAAGCAAAGCAAAAGCAGCGAGATAAAGGCCAAGTTCAAGGACGGCATCATGTTTGAAAGCGCAGACGGCCAGCACAGTATGGCAGTAGAAGGCCGCGCGCACTTCGATTATCACAATTTCAGCGGCTATAGTGAATCCAGTAATCCTGCCACTTCTAATATTGCTGACAATTTTGAATTCCGCCGCGCACGTATCGGCGTTAAAGGCAAGTTCTATAACGACTACACTTACGAAATCCAGACCAACCTCCTGGGTTCTAACACCAACACGATAGACCAGGCTTGGCTCAACGTGGGTTGGTGGAAAGAGGCGCAATTCAAGTTTGGTCGTTATAAGACACCATTCGGCCTGGAAAAAATGACCAGCTCGAACAATATTGATTTTGCCGAGCGTTCTTTCGTTAATCAGCTGGCCCCAAACGAGAAACTGGGCGCCATGATCTGGGGTGAACCAGTTGCTGGCGTAATCTATCAGGCTAATGTGTTCCAGAATGATTTCTCCGAAGCAGATAACAAGACCAATGACTTGTTTGTAGGTGGACGTGTAGCCGCAAACATTGCCAAGATGGCCGGTTGGAATGATGCTGTGTTGCATATTGGCGCAGCGGGCTTTAGTGGTGAATATGGAGTAGCTGCAACGTCAGCTGCCCCAGCGAGCGTCGTAAGCTTCCGTACTGAGCCACGTGGTCTTGCTAATATTTTCCGTGCCCGTCTTGGCGGTGCTGGCGCAACTACAACTGATGCGGCTGTTCAGCAGGATACGGGTGCCCTTGAACTTGCTGCTGCATATGGTCCATTCAAGCTGCAAGGCGAATACGCCAAAGCTAGTTACGATGCAAAACATGTTGCTGCTAATTCCAAGGTAAGTGGCGATGTAGATGCCTGGTATGTGGAAGCGCTGTGGTTGATGACAGGTGAAAGCTATGCCGACACCTACAAAGAAGGTGCCTGGGGCGCTATCAAGCCCAAGAACGAGTTTGTGCATCCCGGTGCGATTGGTTCCGGTGCTTACGGTGCCTGGGAGCTGGGCATACGCTACTCGGAGTTTGACGCTTCAGACATAGCTATCAAGCAAGCAAGTGCAGGTACCAGCCTTACAGACAATGCGAAGGCTCAGGCGTATACCGGCGGGATCAAGTGGATCCTGAACCCGAATGTTCGCTTTTTGCTCAACTACACCCGTACTAATTACGATCAGCCTATCACTGTTGCTACAGGGGTAAGCAGCGATCATGAAGATGCTTTGACCTTGCGCGGCCAGCTAAACTTCTAGTCTGCAAGTTTTAAATGCCTAACGAAAAGCTCACCTCGCGTGGGCTTTTTCTTTTTGAACGTGGGCAACAGAGATGTACGATAGCCCCAGTGGGCAGATTGGTACGGGATGGCCAACTGCCACATTACAGCGCGGGCTCACTGAAGTTTGGGTGTTACTTTGGAACAATTGCTGGCTGAGTCTTAACCTTAGTCAATTTGCATAATTGCATTACAATCGCGAGATGTATTTACAGCCCCAGCACCCCTATCGCATTTCACCCGCACACCTGGCATTGCTGGCTGTATTGCTGGCCTTCGTCTACTGGGCGAGTGCCAAGATCGGGCTGCTATTTGCCTTGCCCCATGCTTTTGCGACTTTGATCTGGCCGCCAACCGGCTTGTCGCTTGCCGCATTGCTCATTTTTGGATATCGCTTATGGCCTGGGATATTCGTCGGTGCATTCTTTGCTGAGCTTGGTACTGGTGTTCCTTCTTGGGTTGCCGCAAGCATGGCGGTGGGTAATACGCTGGAAGCTCTGTTTGCCTGCTATTTACTCAAACATGTCATCCACTTTGACCCGGCACTGACGCGTTCACGTGACTTGCTGGGCCTGCTGATATTGGCTGCCGGCATCAGTACATTGATTAGTGCCTTGATTGGCTCAGGCTCCCTGCTGCTGGCGGGCCTGATCGATCAGAATGCCTTATCTGGCATATTTGGCAGCTGGTGGATGGGGGATGCGCTGAGCGATGCATTGTTTGTATCAGCAGCATTGTCCATTTTGCATCATAAGCCGCTACGCTGGAGTCAAGCCAAGCTTGTAGAAGCTGGCGCGCTGGCAATATTGTTGCTGTATGGCTGCCTGCTGGTTTTCTTCGATGCCTTGCCTAATACGCTGTTGCTCAATCCCAAGCCATTTATATTGTTCCCACTCGTCATGTGGGCTGCATTGAGTTTTCATCAGCGCGGTGCAGCGCTAAGCACGGTATTTATCGTGATCATGGCGCTGTGGGGAAGCTCCGAGCAGCATGGTCTTTTCGCAGAAGACTTTGCCCATGGCAATTTAATCAATTATTGGCTGTATGCTTTAGTGATATCGGCAACCGGCATTGCCTTGTCCGGTTTACATACTGGACGTTTGCGCTCCGAGGAGAAACTCAGGGAGCAACTCGACCTTTATGATGCCCTGATCCATGCCCAGTCTGATGCCGATGAAGGTGTGATCGTCATTGAGCATGGCCGGATTGTGTATGGCAATGATGCCATGTGGCGCATAGGCGGCTTCCAGCCAGGGGATATTCCTCTGGGCTCGGAATTTCTCGACCTGATCCATCCTTCTGATCGCAAGCGAGTGGCCGCCATACGTCAGAACGCTAAAGAGAGTGGCACAGTTCCCGGGCGCTATGAAGCGCTGGGCCTGGCTAAAAATGGCCAGCCGGTGTTTATTGAAATTTCAGAAGCCAGCTATCGCGATGACAGTGATCGTATTGTCGGCTTGGTGATAGATGTCAGCGGACGCAAGCAGGCAGAAGTTGCGCTGGTGCAAAGCCAGCAGGATTACCAGGAACTGGTTGAGTCAGTGCATGCCATCATGTGGCGCGCCAACCCAGACGGAGCCTTTACTTTTGTCAGCCATGAGGCCAAGACGCTGCTGGGCTATCCTTTGGCAGAATGGACCGAAAGCCCGACTTTCTGGAAAGAAAAGATTCATCCGGATGACAGGGACTGGGTGGTGGAATGCTGCATGAGCGAATCCCTCAAGCTGCGCAGTCATGTGATTGATTATCGCATGATAGCGGCGGATGGCCGCGTGGTCTGGATGCAGGATATTGTCAGGGTTATTCCGCATAAATCTATTGCCAGACCACAGCAACTGGTCGGAGTTATGCTCGATATCACCGCGCGCAAACAGGCCGAGGCAAGCTTGCGCCTGTCACGGCAGGTATTTGAGCATACCGCCGAAGGCATTCTGATTACGGATGCCAATTTTAACGTGCTGGAAGTGAATCAGGCTTATATCGATATTACCGGGTATAGCAGTGAGGAGATCGTGGGCTACCCGCCTGTGGTGATGAATACCAATTTGCACGATAAGCAGTACTACGACGAAATATGGCAAATTCTCAAAACTAAAGGCCAATGGGTGGGTGAAATCCTAAGCCGCCGCAAGAATGGCGAAAGTTATCCTGAGTGGTTATCCATCAGCAGGGTGACTGATACCAAAGATGTAGTTCAGAATTATGTCGCTGTTTTTACTGACATCAGTTTGCGTAAACAATCTGAAGAACGTCTGCAATTTTTAGCCAACCATGATGCGCTTACGCATTTACCCAACCGGACGCTGTTGCAGGAGCGTATTGAGCAGGCTTTGCTGCGCGCACAGCGCAGTCACAAAAAAATCGCTGTGCTGTTTATTGATCTGGATCGTTTCAAGGTCATTAATGACACGCTTGGCCATCAGGCGGGCGATATGCTGTTGCAGGAAGCTGCCAGACGTCTGAAAGAATGCTTGCGCCTGTCTGATACCGTAGCGCGGCAGGGGGGTGACGAATTTGTGGTGCTGGTCGAAGATTTTGTGGATGCCCAGTATTTGACTGCTGTGGCACGCAAAATTATGAACGTGCTGGCACAACCATTTGTTTTGCTCAACCAGGAGCTCTACATCAGTGCCAGTATTGGCATTAGCGTTTATCCCGAGGATGGCGTGGATTTGTTCTCCTTGCTGAAAAATGCTGACGCCGCAATGTATCGCGCCAAGGAGCATGGCAAAAACACCTTCCTTTTCTATGCCGCAGACAGCAATGTGCATAGCGTAGAACGACTTGCGCTGGAAAACAGCTTGCGGCGCGCGCTGGAGCGTAACGAGTTCGTGCTGCATTACCAGGCTAAGGTGGATTTGGTGAGCCTGCAGATTGTCGGGGCAGAAGCCTTGTTGCGCTGGCAACACCCTGAGTTGGGCCTGATAGCCCCTGCCGAATTTATTCCGCTGGCAGAAGAAACCGGCCTGATTATTGCCATCGGTGCGTGGGTGCTCAAGGAGGCATGCCGTGAAGCCTATGGGTGGCGCCAGACAGAGCGACCTTTGCGCGTTGGCGTTAATCTATCCGCAAGGCAGTTCCGTGAAGAAGGCTTGCAGCAAACCATCATCGATGCCTTGGCTGAAAGCGGCTTGACCGCCGACTGCCTGGAGCTAGAAATTACGGAAAGCATGATTATGCAAAATGCTGAGCATGCCAGTAAGTTACTGCAATATTTCCGTGATTTGGGTGCGCACGTCCTGATTGACGACTTTGGCACAGGCTATTCATCACTAGGCTATCTCAAACATTTCCCTATCGATGCATTGAAAATTGATCGGTCTTTTGTGCGCGATATTCCCCGTGATAGCGACGACATGGCCATCACCCAGGCAATTATCGCCATGGCGTGCAGTTTGAAGCTCAAGGTGATTGCAGAAGGTGTGGAAACTCAGACACAGCTCAAGTTCCTGCAGGAACAAGGCTGTCACCAGATACAGGGCTATATATTTAGTGAACCATTGCCGCCCGAGGAATTCCGCAAGCTGCTGGAATCCAATCCGATAGTGCTACTGCCAAGCTATTTGGTTAAACTTTAAACTGGCTTGAACAAGCCAGATCTAGCGCAGCATGGCTTAACGATGGCCTTCTTTAGCCATGTTGATCGAATACTTGGGGATTTCAATAACCAGGTCTTTATCCGTAACAACCGCCTGGCAGGACAAGCGCGATTGCGGTTCCAGTCCCCAGGCTTTATCCAGTAAATCCTCTTCTGATTCTTCTGCTAATGGCAGTGACTGGTAGCCCTCGCGCACGATGACGTGGCAAGTAGTACAAGCACACGCCTTTTCGCAGGCATGATCGATATCAATATCATGCTCAAGCATGTTGTCGCAAATGGAAACACCAGCCTTGGCTTCAAAAGCCGCACCATCTGGACACAGTTCTGGGTGAGGTAAAACAATGATTTGCGGCATGGCTGATTTCTATGGTTGTAGTCTTATGGTTGAGAACTAGGGTTTTGGTTGCGGTTAAATCTTATGTTGATATGGTGAGCCATATTTCAGCTATATTTTCAGGGAATTCAAGTTTTTCCCGGCGAATGCCTGCTTGACCGAGGTATCCATGCGACGCGCAGCAAAAGTTTCGGTGGCAAGATTCAGCGCTTCCACTGCGCTATGGATAGCGTGGCTGTCATTACCTGTGGACAAGGTCCGCAGAGTCTCCATTTCAGCTTCAATGGCAGCGCGCTCCTGCGGGTTTAATAAGGCCTCGCCATCTTTTGTCAGTGCGGCGCTAATGGCTTCCAGCAAGCGCTCAGCGTCTACCTGGGTTTCACGTAATGCCCGCGCCTGCTTGTCATCTTCGGCTGAGGTGAACGAGCTTTGCAGCATGTTGAAGATTTCATCCTCGCTTAAGCCATAGGAAGGTTTAACCGTAATGTTGGTTTCAACGCCGCTGGTTTGCTCACGCGCGCTGACAGAAAGTAATCCGTCCGCATCCACCTGGAAAGTAACGCGTATGCGCGCTGCTCCGGCGGCCATTGGCGGTATGCCGCGCAATTCGAAGCGGGCGAGAGAGCGGCAGTCCGACACCAGTTCGCGTTCTCCTTGCACGACATGGATGCTCATGGCTGTCTGGCCATCCTTGAATGTGGTGAAGTCTTGCGCGCGCGCTACGGGCAATGTGGAGTTGCGCGGAATCACTTTTTCTACTAAGCCACCCATGGTTTCCAGGCCTAATGACAGCGGAATAACATCCAGCAGCAATAAATCGTTGTCGTTACGGTTACCGGCCAGCACATTGGCTTGTATGGCCGCGCCCAATGCCACGACTTTGTCCGGGTCCAGGTTGGTCAGCGGTTCCTGCTGAAAAAATTCGGCTACGGCCTGGCGAATCTGCGGCATGCGTGTGGCACCGCCAACCATGACCACGCCTTTTATGTCTTCCATCGATAAACCCGCATCGCGTAAAGCCTTACGCGTCGGACTCAGGGTTTTAGCTACCAGCTGCTGGATGAGTTGCGTGAGCGTAGCGCTGGTTAGCGTGAGATCGACCACTTCACCATTGCTTAATATGCTCGTGATTTGGGCCGAGGCATGGTCGGTCAGCCATTCTTTGGCTTCGCGCACCTTGGTCAGCAATAGGCGCGTGTCTTCCGCTGTGATGGGTTGCAACTTGGCTTGCTCCAGCACCCAACAGAAAATACGACGGTCGAAATCATCACCACCCAGTGCTGAGTTGCCATTGGTAGCCAATACTTCAAATACACCTTTGGATAAGCGCAGGATGGAAATGTCGAAAGTGCCGCCACCGAGGTCATAAATCACGTATGTGCCTTCGGCGGCGTTATCCAGACCATACGCCACTGCGGCGGCAGTGGGCTCATTGAGCAAGCGCAGTACGGTCAAGCCCGCGAGTCGCGCTGCATCTTTCGTCGCCTGGCGTTGTGCTTCATCGAAGTAGGCTGGCACGGTAATGACAGCACCGGCCAGTTCACCACGCCCTTCATACACCCCCAGGGCTTTTTCAGCACGCATTTTGAGTGTCTTAAGAATTTCTGCTGAAATTTCTACCGGGCTTTTTATGCCTGCGCGCGTGCTTACCTGCACCATGCCAGGCGCATCAATAAACTGATAGGGCAAGTGTACGAGGTCGGGGACGTCATGCAGACCACGACCCATAAAGCGCTTGGCAGAAATGATAGTGTTGCGCGGATCCTGACTTTGCTGGGCTTGGGCTTGGTGACCGACTTCAACAGTGCCATCGGGCAAATAACGCACAACTGACGGCAGCAAGGCATGACCTTGTTCATCATGCAGTACCGTGCTCATGCCGCTGCGTACTGTTGCCACCAGTGAGTTTGTGGTGCCGAGATCAATGCCTATTGCGAGCCTGTGCTGGTGCGGTGCTGCGCTCATTCCCGGTTCTGCGATTTGTAATAAGGCCATGGCTAATATGTATTCTTTACGCTGCTAGTCTTCAAGCTTAATAATGGTTTGTTCGATATCGCTGCGCACTTTATCAATAAAACTCAGTTTGCGCACGGCTTCGGCAGCCTGGAGCAATTGTTTGTTCTCATCCAGGGTGGTGCGTAAATCTTCCTGCAGGTTTTCAGCCTCCTGCTGCGTAATTTTTAGCAGTTTTTCTAATGCCGGAACGTCGCGGTCCGCGCTTGCCTCTGCAATCAACTCGCGCCATTCCATTTGCAGCATGAGAAATTCGGCTGGCATGGCCGTGTTGTTTTCGTGATGGCTGTCTACACCATGAATTTGCAACAGATAGCGGGCGCGCGTAGTAGGATCCTTCAAGGTGCGATAGGCTTCATTAGCCTGTGTCGCCAGCTGCATGGAACGTAAGCGGTCCGCTGATGGCGCAGCCGCGAAACGGTCAGGATGTACTTCGCTTTGCAGGCGCCTGTAGTTTTGATCAAGCATATCCAGATTAATAGCAAACTGCATGGGCAGGCTGAATAGCTCAAAATGGTTTTGGTGTAAATCAGACATTGGTTAATCTCAACACAGGCTGGGCGCACAAGAGTGCCGAGGATAAGGCTAAACGGCTAGCAATAATTACTGCTGGCAGCATTCAAATCAAATCGTGAAACTTTCGCCACAGCCACATTCGTCTTTGACATTCGGGTTGTTAAACTTGAACCCTTCATTCAGGCCTTCTTTGGTGTAATCAAGCTCGGTGCCATCTATATAGACCAAGCTCTTGGGGTCAACAATCACCTTGACCCCATGGCATTCGAAGGCGGTGTCTTCTGGTTTGGCATCATCGACAAACTCCAGTGTATAAGCCATACCTGAGCAGCCTGTGGTTTTAACACCCAAGCGCAAGCCTATGCCCTTGCCGCGGTTGGCAAGGAACTTTTGAACGCGACTGGCCGCGGTTTCAGTGAGAGTGATAGCCATGGCCTACCTACGCATGCTCAACAGTTGAATCTGAAGTCTGCTTGGCCTTGAAGTCGGCAACTGCAGCTTTAATCGCATCCTCAGCCAATACTGAGCAATGGATTTTTACCGGTGGTAAAGCCAATTCTTCAGCAATAGCCGAGTTCTTGATTTCTGCAGCTTGATCTAAAGACTTGCCCTTGAGCCACTCGGTAACAAGCGAGCTTGATGCAATTGCAGAGCCACAGCCATAGGTCTTGAACTTGGCATCTTCGATAATGCCGTCATCATTGACCCTGATTTGCAGCTTCATCACGTCGCCGCAAGCTGGCGCGCCTACCATGCCGGTGCCGACGTGCGAATCATTTTTGTCCAGTGAACCAACATTACGTGGATTTTCGTAGTGATCTAATACTTTGTCTGAATAAGCCATATTCTTCTCCTAAATCCGGGTTGCGTCATATTGCATCCGGCTAAAACTTGCTGCTACTAATGTGCTGCCCACTGGACAGAATTCAAGTCTATACCATCTTGGTACATTTCCCACAGCGGTGAGAGTTCCCGCAACTTGCCAATCTTGTTCTTCATCAATGCGATGGTGTAATCCACCTCTTCTTCGGTGGTAAAACGACCCAGCGAGAAACGAATCGAGCTGTGTGCCAGTTCGTCTGAACGGCCCAGTGCGCGCAGCACATAAGATGGTTCCAGGCTGGCAGAAGTACAGGCTGAGCCGCTGGAAACCGCAATATCCTTCACCGCCATAATCAATGATTCACCTTCTACATAGTTGAAGCTGATGTTGAGGTTGTGCGGCACGCGATGTTTCAGATCGCCATTTATATAGACCTCTTCGATATCCTGCAGGCCATTGAGCAGCCTGTCGCGCAGGCGATGGATACGTGCATTTTCCAGATCCATCTCTTCACGTGCGATGCGGAATGCTTCTCCCATGCCGACGATCTGGTGCGTCGCCAACGTACCGGAACGCAAGCCGCGTTCATGGCCACCGCCATGCATCTGTGCTTCCAGACGGATGCGCGGTTTGCGGCGCACATACAAAGCACCGATACCTTTAGGGCCGTAAGTCTTGTGTGCGGAGAAACTCATCAGGTCGACCGGCAGTTTTTCCAGATCGATGGCAACTTTGCCTGTGGCCTGTGCTGCATCCACATGGAAAATCACGCCTTGTGCGCGGCAGATATTGCCGATAGCTTCGATATCCTGGATCACACCGATTTCGTTATTGACCAGCATGACGGAAGCCAGCACGGTATCCGGGCGCAAGGCGGCGCGGAATTTTTCCAGATCAACCAGGCCATCAGGCTCAGGCGCCAGATAAGTGGCTTCAAAGCCTACACGCTCCAGCTCGCGCACGGTATCAATCACCGCTTTGTGCTCGGTCTGGATGGTAACAATATGCTTGCCCTTGCCGCTGTAAAAATTAGCCGCGCCCTTGATAGCCAGATTATTTGATTCGGTTGCACCGGAAGTGAATACGATTTCGCGCGGATCAGCATTGACCAGCTTGGCCACTTCTGCGCGCGCATTTTCTACCGCTTTTTCTGCGGTCCAGCCAAATGGATGGCTACGCGAAGCCGGGTTGCCGAAGTGCTCGGTAAGGTAAGGGATCATCTTCTCTGCCACGCGCTTGTCTATTGGCGTGGTGGCCGAGTAATCCAGATAAATTGGAGTATGCACTGTCATAATAACTTCCTTGCTAAATTTTATACGGCGACTGCGGTTAACTGTTTCAAACGTAATAACTCGTTTTCCAGAACAAGCAAAAATGCTTCAATTTGTTCAGGGGTGTTGCTATTGCCTAAACTCACCCGGACGGCGCCACGTGCTAAATCTCTTTCTATGCCCATCGCCAGTAAAACATGACTGGGTTCAGTGCTGTCACTGGAGCAGGCGGAGCCGCTGGCGACGGCAAAGCCTTTACGGTCGAGTGCCATAACCAGTGTTTCGCCTTCTATTTCAGGAAAGGCAAAAAAGCTTGTATTGGGTAAACGTTCTGCCGCATCACCAAATATCATGGCGCCTAAATTTTTCAGGTCTTGCTCCAATCGGTCACGCATTTTGCGCACGCTGGCAGTGCGCTGTAGCAGCTCGCGGCTGGCTAATTCACAGGCAGCGCCGAAACCAACGATCGCTGCGACGTTTTCCGTGCCGCTACGCAAGCCCTTTTCCTGGCCACCGCCATGCAGCAGCGGTTGAATGTCTACGCGCTTGTCCAGCACCAGTGCAGCTGCGCCCTGTGGGCCATTAATCTTATGCGATGAGATGCTCATGGCATGTACATTCAATGCAGCGAAGTCCAGGGTAATCTTACCCAGCGCCTGTACTGCATCAGTATGCATATGCGCTCCGTGGCGTCTGACTTCTTCAGCAATTTCTGCGATGTCTTGAATGACACCGGTTTCATTGTTGGCCAGCATCACTGAGACCAGGCTGGTGGGTGTGTGCAATACGTTTTTCAGACTAGCCTGTTCGACCTTGCCATTTGCATCAACAGCGATAACAGCGGTTTTCCAGCCGCGTTGCTGCATGGCCAGCGCCGGACGCGACACAGCAGGATGTTCAATCGCACTATATGCAATCTGGCGGGCGATTTCGTCATGGCTTGCAGCCATGCCAGACATTGCTAAATTGTCAGATTCGGTGCCACTGGCAGTAAAAATCACCTGAGAAGGGTGCGCGCCCACCGCGTTGGCAACCTGTTCTCGTGCCTGGTCTATGGCATTTCTTGCCGTGCGGCCAAAGATATGGCGGCTAGTGGCGTTACCTTGCTGGTGAGCCAGGTACGGCAACATGGCTTCCAACACTCGCGCATCCAGTGCGGTTGTGCCATTGTGGTCAAGGTAAGTGGCTACGCTATTCATATTCAGTCGGGCTGTCTTTGCTTTCTCAAGCAGGGACTAATTGTTTTTGTGGCGGGCCATTGCGACGGCCGGCAAATGCGATTTTTTTGCCTTCGCGCTGAGAAGCAACCAAATCGGCCAGAGAAACACCGGATAAATATTCCAGAATTTTGCTGTTCAGAGTGGCCCATAAATCATGGGTCATGCAACGGTGTTCATCGTGACAGTTTTCTTCGCCGCCGCATTGAGTGGCATCTATCAATTCATCGACTGCGGTGATAATGTCGGAAACGGAAATTTCGGCATGTTGTCTGGCAATACGATAACCGCCACCAGGGCCGCGCGCGCTATTCACGAGGCCATTGCGGCGCAAGCGGCTAAACAGCTGCTCGAGATAGGACAGTGAAATGCCTTGGCGTTCGCTGATGCCGGCCAATGTCACCGGCTTGTCAACCTCGTGTAGCGCGAGATCGAGCATCGCAGTCACAGCGAAACGGCCTTTGGTGGTTAATCGCATTACTTGGTTTCCTAAAGGATTCAGGTTTAGAGCATTACGCTTAACAACGGCGTCAAAGCTAGTACTGACGCCAATCCCTGCTCTAAGTTGTGGGTGAAACTGTATAATACCTTAATGCTTTAGTCAACTATTTTGTTGAGATGGTTCACATCAAATGCTTTGCCGACTTCTGCATCGGTTTCAACATCGGCGCCAAGTTTGGCCAGTTGCTGCATGACTTCCTGCAATTGCTGATCCTGTTTGGCGGCATGATCGAGCAAGGCATGGATGGCCTTGGTCATAGGGTCATTGGCGTTGTCACTGACGGCATAAGCGGAGAAACCGATTTTTGCTGCCATGTCGTCACGCTGCTGGGTTTTTTCCTGATCCAGGATGCGTGCGGGAATGCCGACAGCAGTGGCTCCCGCAGGCACGTCCTTCACTACTACCGCGTTAGAGCCGATTTTAGCGCCAGCTCCTACGTTGATCGGCCCCAGCACTTTTGCTCCAGCGCCAATAACCACGCCATTTTCCAGCGTGGGGTGGCGCTTGCCTTTGTTCCAGGACGTGCCGCCCAGCGTCACGCCGTGGTAAAGCGTGCAGTCATCGCCAATAACAGCTGTTTCACCAATGACCACGCCCATGCCGTGGTCGATAAAGACGCGGCGACCGATGGTGGCGCCAGGGTGAATTTCAATGCCGGTAAGCCAGCGCGCGATGTGCGAGCTGAAGCGCGCTAGCCAGTAAAAACGCTGTTGCCACACCCAGTGTGAAAAGCGATGCGCAATCAGCGCATGTACGCCAGGATAGGTCGTGAGAATCTCCCAGCGCGTGCGGGCGGCGGGATCGCGCTCAAAGACTACGGCGATGTCTTCTTTCAGGTGAGTAAACATATTTATTAGATGCTTTCTGGCGGACGGGGTTGCTGCGTCAGCTTCAATATACCACGCAGAATATTCACTTCCTCTTTTTCCAGCCGTGCTCTGGCGTAGATGCGGCGCACGCGCTGCATCAGGCGTTTGGGTTCGGCGGGGTTAAGAAAGCCGATCTTGACCAGGGTTTCTTCCATGTGCTTGTATAAACCCTCCACGTCATCATTGGTGGCGAGCGGGTTGGCGGTATGCATCTGCCCGGCTGATTCATCCAGCAGGGCCATGCGTACTTCGTAACTCATGACCTGTACCGCAGCGGCTACGTTGAGTGAAGAGAAATCCGGATTGGTCGGAATCATTGCCAGTAACTGGCACAAATCCAGCTCGGCATTGGACAGCCCGCTCATCTCGGTGCCAAATACCAGCGCTACGGGCTGAGTGCTGGCAATTTCTGCTGCCTGTGCTGCCGCTTGCCGCGCGGAGACTAGCTCGTGTGACAGCTGCCGTTTGCGCGCGCTGAGGCCGATAGCAAATGCGCAGCCTGCAAGCGCTTCTTCCAGTGTTGCGCAAACCCGCGCATTTTGCAGCAGGTCTAGCGCGCCGCAGGCCAGGGCATCAGACTCCGTGTGCGGAAATTTCTTCGGCTGCACCAGATATAGCTGGCTCAAGCCCATGGTTTTCATGGCCCTGGCAGCCGCACCAATATTGCCTGGATGGCTGGTCTGGCAGAGCACGATACGAAAGTTGGCTAGCAGGTTAAGTTTGGAAGTCATGGCAATACACATTAAAATGCTATTTTAACAGTTCTTTAAAAATGCTCATCCGCAGATTAAAGCGGATGGCTCCCAGTGGAAAAATCTATGCACCCCATGCTAACCAACGCGGTGAAAGCCGCGCGCCGTGCCGGTAGTATTATTACCCGTGCTTCACAAGATATTGGTGCGCTTACAGTGCGCAGCAAGACTTATAACGATTTTGTCACCGAGGTGGATCACGCCGCTGAACGGACGATCATCGAAACCTTGCAGGACGCTTATCCCGATCACGGCTTTATTGGTGAAGAAAGCGGTAATGAACGCGTAGATGCGGAAAATGTATGGATTATTGATCCACTGGACGGTACCACCAACTTTCTGCATGGCTTTCCACAATACGGTATTTCCATCGCGCTAATGCAGCAGGGCCTGCTCACCCAGGCTGTAGTTTACGATCCCAATCGCAATGATTTGTTCACCGCCACGCGTGGCCGCGGCGCTTTCCTGAATGACAAACGTATTCGTGTAAGCAATCGTCCCAAGCTGCAAGATTCCATTATAGGCACAGGCTTTCCATTCCGCGATTTCGCGCATCTGGATGCTTATTTAGCCATGTTCAAGGATATGGTTAAAAAAACCTCGGGATTGCGTCGCCCTGGATCTGCGGCGCTGGATTTGGCCTATGTGGCTGCTGGCTGGTACGACGGCTTCTGGGAAATTGGCCTGTCCAAATGGGATATCGCCGCTGGTGCCTTGCTGGTGCAAGAGGCGGGTGGCATTGTGGGTGATTTTGAAGGCAACGGGACCTGGATAGACACGGGCAACATCGTGGCCGGTAATCCCAAGGTTTTTGCGCAAATACTGCAAACATTGGCGCCGCATCTAACAGATGCGCTCAAATCCAATCCTGCTACACGGGCATAGTTAAAGCGTTGATTGTCGGGAGCCGAAGCGCGCTGTTTTCGGCTCCTTTTTAATTGCCTGGTTTAATCTGCCTGGCGCGATAAATTCCAGCACTGCGCTGCAGTGCCCATGTTGTCTCTTGCACCAGTTTCTTTCGAAGAGCGGCCTTTTTCACCGCTTATTCCGTCGATGCAATTTAACTGTTTCCGCAAATAATGTCTCCTGAAGAAGCTCTGTCTGGTGTTTGCCACCTGGCAAGTATTCAAAAGGAGTCGGCATGGCCGAAGATAGCGATCTTGAGAAAACAGAACCGGCGTCGCCCAAACGCCTGGAAAAAGCTCGCGAAGAAGGTGATGTACCCCGTTCGCGCGAATTGACCACCTGCACCCTGCTGCTCGCATCAGGTGCCGGATTCTGGCTTATGGGTTCCGGGATCGCGCATGCACTGCAAACCAATTTAATCTCGGGACTGACGCTTAGCCGCGAATTGGCCTTTGACCCCATGTTGCTGCTGGTAAGAATGGCCGCCCAGATCAATGACCTGTTATGGGCATTTTTCCCGTTGGCGCTGTTGCTCCTGCTGGTGGCGGCTTTTTCTCCCGCCCTGATTGGTGGATGGATATTCAGCAGCAAAGGGGTGATGCCCAACTTTGGCCGTATGAATCCGCTCAAGGGCGTGACCAATATGGTGTCTAAAAATGCGCTAGCCGAACTGGTGAAAGCACTGCTCAAGGCTACGCTGGTCACTGTAGTGGCCTATGTCGTTATGGCGTCGCAAAAAAGCGATATGTTTGCCCTGTCGCATCAGCCATTGAAATCAGGCATAGAGCAGCTTGGTCATCTTTTAACCTGGGGATTTTTGAGTATTGTCGCCGCGCTGGTATTGATTGCCGCCATCGACGTTCCTTATCAGATCAGGCGCTACGCCAATAAGCTGAAAATGACCAAGGAGGAAGTGCGCCAGGAGGCCAAGGAATCCGACGGCAATCCCCAGATCAAGGCAAGAGTCCGCCAGATGCAAAGGGAAATGGCCAGACGTCGCATGATGTCCGAAATTCCCCATGCCGATATAGTCATCACCAACCCGACGCATTACGCAGTGGCCTTGCAATACAAGGATGCCGATATGCGTGCGCCCGTGGTGGTAGCCAAAGGTGCCGATGCGGTGGCGCTCAAGATACGCGAAATTGCCGCTGAGCATCATGTGCCTATGCTGGAGGCGCCGCCATTGGCCCGTGCCTTGCACGCGCATGCGGATCTTGGCGATGAAATCCCTGAGCAGCTTTATTCCGCTGTGGCTGAAGTCCTGGCCTATGTCTACCAATTACGTGCCTATGGCAAACAGGGCGGGGTAAAGCCGAAGCCGCCTGTTGATCTGACGGTGCCAGAGGCGCTAGACCCGCATAACGCAATAGTGCTGGCTCAGAACCCAGAACCGGGAATGGCATCATGAGCAGTATGCAATGGCCGATCTGGTTAAACACAGCTGCCAGCAAGGCTATCGCTGCGCCGCTGATCATCATCATGCTGCTGGCGATGATGATGCTGCCACTGCCCCCCGTCGTCCTGGATATGCTCTTCAGCTTTAATATCGCGCTCTCCATCCTGGTGCTGCTCATCAGCCTGTATACCTCCAAGCCACTGGATTTCATTGCATTCCCCACCGTGCTGCTGGTCACCACCATGCTGAGGCTGTCGCTCAATGTGGCGTCTACACGCGTGGTGCTCACCGAGGGGCATTCCGGTCCGGCGGCTGCCGGCAAGGTGATCGAGTCTTTTGGGCACTTTTTGATTGGCGGCAACTACACCGTCGGTATTGTCGTTTTTGTGATTCTGACGATTATTAATTTTACCGTGGTCACCAAAGGTGCCGGACGTATCGCCGAAGTGGGCGCGCGCTTTACCCTGGATGCTATGCCGGGCAAGCAGATGGCTATCGATGCAGACCTGAACGCGGGTCTGATTGGTGAGGCAGAAGCGCGCCGCCGTCGCCTGGAGATAGGCCAGGAGGCTGAATTCTATGGTGCCATGGATGGTGCGAGTAAATATGTGCGCGGCGATGCGGTCGCCGGCATTATGGTCACCATCATTAATATTGCCGGCGGGCTCATAGTTGGCATGGCACAGCACGACATGGCCTTGGCTGCGGCGATCAAGAATTACACGCTGCTGGCTATTGGCGATGGGCTGGTAGCGCAAATTCCTTCACTGATTATTTCCACCGCTGCCGGTGTGGTGGTGTCGCGTGTGGCGAATGAGCAGGACACGGGCGGCCAGCTTGTAAACCAGCTGTTTTCCAATCCCAAGGTGATCTACATCACCGCCGCCATCATAGGCGGCATGGGACTTATTCCCGGCATGCCGCATTTTGCATTTCTGATACTGGCTACCGCGCTGGGCGGTATAGCCTATCTGGTGGCTGAGCGGGCTAAAGCTGCCGCAGCGCCCATAGCGCAGAGCGCCCCGGTTGCCATTGCCGAAGGCGACGAGGCGAGTTGGGAGGATATCGTCCCGGTCGACGTGCTCGGGCTGGAAGTGGGCTACCGCTTGATTCCGTTGGTGGATAAGGCGCAAGACGGCGAACTGCTGAAGCGTATCAAAGGCCTGCGCAAGAAATTTACGCAGGAAGTGGGTTTTCTTTCCCCCTCGGTGCATATTCGCGACAACCTTGAGCTCAAGCCATCGGCCTATAGGATCACGCTCAAGGGCGTAGAAATTGGTTCGGGCGAGTCGCATAACGGCCAGTTTCTAGCCATCAACCCCGGCATGGTTGCCGGCGCGCTGCCAGGCCCGGCAACCACCGATCCGGCTTTTGGATTACCTGCGGTCTGGGTGGAAAGTGCCATGCGTGACCACGCACAGAGCTTGGGCTACACCGTGGTGGATGCGGGTACTGTCATTGCCACCCACCTGAATCACCTGATTACCTCGCACGCTGCGGAATTGCTCGGGCGTCAGGAAGTTCAGCAACTACTGGACCATCTGGGCAAGGAAGCGCCGAAACTGACAGAGGATTTAGTGCCCAAGCTCCTGCAGCTTTCCATCATACAGAAGGTGCTGCAGAATCTGCTGATCGAGGGCGTGCATATCCGCGATATGCGCACCATTATTGAGACGCTGTCCGAGCATGCCTCCCACACCCAGGATCCCAATGATCTTACGGCGCTGGTGCGCGTCCAGCTTGGGCGCGCCATCGTCCAGCAGTTGTTCCCGGCGGGCAATGAGCTGTCTGTGATCACGCTCGACCAGAACCTGGAAAGAATATTGATGCAGGCGCTACAGACAAGCTCGGCAGGCGGAGCCGCCATTGAGCCTGGCCTGGCAGAAACCATTGCCACTCAGGCGGAGCGCGCTGCGCGCCAGCAGGAACAAATGGGCATGACGCCCGTATTGCTGGTGCCTGCGCCGTTACGGGCCTTACTCGCACGCTTCCTGCGCCGTGCCATTCCGCAGCTCCGTGTGCTTTCGCATGATGAGTTGCCTGATTCCAAAACCATACGCGTCAATAGTTTAGTTGGAGGTTAAAGCATGAATGTCAGAAAATTTATTGCGCAGAGTTCGCGTGAAGCCATGCAGATGGTGCGTGAGGCTTTGGGTACTGATGCCGTAATTTTATCAAACAGGGCTGTTGCCGGGGGCAACGAAATTGTCGCTTTGGGGAGCGAGGATATGCATACGCTACTGAATCCTGAGGCTGAAAAGCTTGCAGCGCCTTTGGTACGTCCAGTCAGCAAGGGACAGCAAGCTCATGACGTTATGGCACAGCAAACCCAGTTGTTGAGCGCTATGTATGCCAGGCAGCCTGCCGCTGACAAGGAACAAGGGCCCATGCCTAAGACCCTGCAAAAAGAACAAGCCGTTACGTCGCCCAAGTCCGTTCTGCCGCCTGCGGCGCAGCAAACATCTGCAAGCCAGGAGCTACGTGAATTAATGAGTGAAATAAGATCCATGCGCAGCATAGTTGAGCCGCAGCTCACCGAGCTGGCCTGGAATAGCCTGCAACAGCGCGACCCGCTGAAGCCGGTGTTGCTGCGCAGTCTGCTTGCGGCAGGCTTTGGTGCTGGTTTATCGCGCGCTTTGATAGAGAAATTACCGGTCAATCTAAACCGTGAGCGTGCCCTGGTATGGATGAAGTCTGTGCTGCTGAGAAATATCCGGACCATTCCCGACCAGAGCCAGATTCTGGAGCAGGGCGGTGTCTTCGCGCTCATCGGGCCAACCGGTGTCGGTAAAACCACGACTACCGCCAAGCTCGCAGCGCGCTTTGTCATGAAACATGGGGCGGACAAGCTCGCACTCATCACCACGGATGGCTATCGTATCGGCGGGCATGAGCAATTGCGCATCTATGGCAAGATCCTCGGTGTCATGGTGCATGCCGTCAAGGATGCAGCCGATTTACAAATTGCCTTAAAAGAGCTCAAGAACAAGCATACCATCCTGATCGATACCGTGGGTGTCAGCCAGCGTGATCGCATGGTGACAGAACAGATTGCCATGCTCTCGGGCCCCGGTAGCAACGTAAAACGTCTGCTCTGTCTCAGTGCAACCAGCACCGGCGAAACCCTGAGTGATGTGGTGCGGGTATATAAGGGCAAGGGCCTGGCAGGCTGCATCCTTACCAAGCTGGACGAAGCGGCCACCATCGGCAGCGCGCTTGATGTGATGATCCGGCATAAGCTGGATTTGTATTGCGTGACAGACGGCCAGCGCGTGCCGGAAGACTTGCAGGCGGCCGATCGCAAACAGCTGATCGAACGCGCTTTCAGCCTGTCCCGGCAGGCATCGACGCCATACGCATTCCGCGATACGGAATTGCCCATGCTGATGGCACATGCGGGCCGTCAGGCTGAGGGCCGGGGAGCGCAGGTGAGCCATGAGTGATTTCATGAAAGATCAGGCAGAAAGCCTCAGACGCATTATGGCGGTACCCAGGCCGCGCATCATTTCCATGTTCTCGGCGGCAGCCTCGCATGATAACTCGCGTACCTTGACCAACCTGGCAGCATCACTTAATCGACATGGCAAGGATGTGCTGGTGGTGCATGCGGCTGCAGATTCGAGTGATGTGCTGGAGAATTACGGCATCGAAATAAACTCGACCTTGCTGGATAGCGTTCAACGCGGACAGCCGCTGGAAAATGGGATTCATGTATCCGATCAGGGGTTTTCTGTGGCCAGGCTTATGTCGCAGCCTCACTTGAGCAGCTTGGACAGCATGCTGTCCATGGCATTGAATGACGCCATGATGAAGCTGGCCGCCCGTCACGATATTGTCCTGGTAGACGCAGCACTTACTGAGGAGGGCGTGCTGCCATTAGCCTGCCTGGATGAAGGAGAGATTTTTATTCAGCTGTCGAATGACCCCGAATCCATTAAGGCTGCCTATTTTTTGATCAAACAGGTGTGCAGCAGGCTTGGCCGGCGTGGTTTCGGCATCCTGGTAACCGGTGCCAGCGAGTCCAAGGCGCAAGACATTTATCAGAATATGACGCAGGTTGCACGCCGCTTTCTCGGAGTCGAGCTGGAGTTTATCGGCTCCATACCGGCAGATGAAGACCTGTACCGCGCTGCCCAACTGGGCCGCGCGGTCATCGAGGCATTCCCTCTGGCAAAAGCTTCTGCGGCATTCAAGCAACTGGCTCAACGTCTGGGATATTCCCAAGCTAACCTCAGCAGGGTTCAGACGTCCTCCTTTAGTTAGGAAGCTTCATTATGTATACGATCAACGGAAAACCTGACCAGAAAAATCTGCCGCTGAATGAGCATGTCGCACTAGTCAAGAAAATTGCTTATCTGCTGAAAGCCAAATTACCAGCCAGTGTGGAAGTGGATGATCTGGTACAGGTGGGCATGATGGGATTACTCGATGCGCTCAACCGTTATGAAGACACGCATGGGGCGCAATTTGAGACCTACGCAGCGCAGCGTATCAGGGGCGCCATGCTGGATGAGCTGCGCAGTTCAGACTGGATGCCGCGCGGCGCGCGACAGAATATGCGCAAGATTGAAGTGGCCATCAATGTGTTAGAGCAGCAACTGGGGCGGCCACCGGCTGAGGCCGAGCTTGCAAGGCAATTGCAGATGACGCTGGAGGAGTACCAGGCAATGCTGAACGACGGTTGTGGACATCAATTACTGTATTACGAGGATTTTGCTGAAGGCGACGGCGGCAACCACTTTCTTGACCAGCACCAGCAGGATGAAGATAGCGATCCGCTGAAGGAACTGATGTCCAGTGGTTTCCGCGAGGCTTTAGTGGAGGCGATCGAGGCATTGCCAGAGCGAGAAAAGCTACTCATGGGTTTGTACTATGAGCAGGAGTTGAACTTGAAAGAAATCGGCAGCGTGATGAACGTTTCCGAATCCCGTGTGTGCCAAATACATAGCCAGGCGGTTTCGAGACTGCGGGCAAAAATGAAAGAGCAATTATGGACTGGGGTAGCCTAGCGGGTCTCACGCTTGCCGTTGCGGGCATTCTGCTCGGGCAAGCGCTTGAAGGCGGCAGCATCCACTCGCTGCTGCAGCCTGCCGCATTTCTGGTAGTGGTTTTCGGGACTTTAGGTGCCGTTTTACTGCAAAGCCATATTTCACATGTTGTGCGTGGATTGGGCATGTTGCGCTGGATTTTTTTTCCACCGACGGACGACAGGCGTTCACTGGCGCTGCGCATTGTGCGCTGGAGTGGCGTTGTCTACAAAGATGGCTTTCTGAGTTTGGAAGCTCACCTCGCGGCTGAGGAAGATGCCTTTATCCAAAAGGGATTGCGCCTCATGATCGACGGCGTTACCCCAGAAAAAATCCAGGAAATTTGCAGCATTGATCTGGATCATTACGAAGCACAGCAGCGCAGCGCGGCTAAAATCTGGGATGCGGCAGGGGGCTATGCACCTACCATCGGTATACTGGGCGCGGTTCTCGGCCTTATCCATGTGATGGAAAACTTGTCCGACCCGAGCAGGCTGGGCAGTGGCATAGCGGTTGCCTTCGTCGCTACGATCTATGGTGTCGGCTTTGCCAACCTGATCTTTCTTCCGGTTGCCAATAAGTTGAAAGCACTTATTCAGATTGAAGTTTCTCGGCGCGAAATGCTGATTGACGCACTCGTGTCAATTGCCGACGGCGCGCACCCGCGTATGGTCGAGGAGCGCTTGGTAGGCTTTGCTACTTAAGCAAAAATAGCTGGAAAGTGAGCGGGTTGAAAGTGCATCTATGAGAAGAAAAAAGAGGCAGGAGGAAGAGCACGAAAGCCATGAGCGCTGGCTGGTTTCCTATGCCGATTTCATCACCTTGCTGTTTGCCTTTTTTGTCGTGATGTATGCGGTGTCTTCAGTCAACCTGGGCAAGTATCGCCAACTCTCATCATCGCTGGGCAATGCATTTGGGGTAAGCCGGCCCATTATGCCAGAGCAGTCTGATTATCAGGGCGGCGGCATGGGCCGGGGCGGCTTGTTGCAAGTCCACGGTGTTGGCAGTGCTTTGGTTGCGCCGCTGCCAGCAGTCAAGCGCCGTCAGGAAGCGCGTTTGCGCGAGCGCGAGCAGATGATGCGCCTGGCACTTGATCTTGCCAAGGCCATGGAGCCGTTGGTGCGCCAGGATAAAGTACACATCATGCAGACCAATCGGGGTATTAGCATCGATATTCACGATGCGCTGCTATTCGCCCCTGGCGCTGTGACACTGGCCCCGTCTTCCCTGCAGCCCTTACACACGATTGCACAATTACTCAAGATTGATCCACATGCGCTGGAAATTGCCGGCCACACAGATAACACGCCAATTAATAACCCAACGTTCGCTTCCAACTGGGAGCTCTCCGCAATGCGGGCAAGCCGCGTAGTACGCTGGTTTGCCGATGCAGGTATTACGGAAAATCGTCTGAGTGTAGTGGGGCATGGATCAGTGCAGCCGCTCAGTGAGAACGCAACCCCAGCGGGCAGGGCGCGTAACCGCAGGGTGGTGATTAGTGTCTTGTATGCAATACCGTCTGAGCCCGCTACAGACTGGTCTGAAATTGCGCCGCCCAAACAGTAAGCCTGGATTAATTTCCCCACACTTGAAGCGCTGGCCATGGCTGCGCCGAGCTGTGCGGCATGGGCCGCCAAGCTACAAGGCTTGACTTTAAAAAAAGCAGGCATAGAATCAGTTGCATGCATTAGTTGATTGCTTGTTAATGTGGTTTTTACCACAGAAGCGGGGCGTATGTTAGATGTCTGTAATACGGCAGCATCAGAGCATTACTCAATTACTGCCAGGCCCAATTGTTCATTGCCCCCGGCGGCCTGTGCTTGTGTCTTCTCCTTCATTGCTTTTATCTCCCTTAGTGTTGCCTTGGTCTTTACCATGCTCGGCGCCTGGCCGGTACTGTTTTTTTCCGGGCTTGAGTTGTTGGGGCTGGGCTGGGGCTTCGGTTACACCTGTCGTCATGCAGGCGATTATGAACGCCTGACCATAGATGACGGCAAGATCGTGGTGGAGCGGCATGATCCCGATCATGACTACCACTGGGAGCTTAACTGTTACTGGGCGCGCGTGGTGATGGATTGTCAGCCGGGTGGCGGCTGCCGTCGCCTGGCCTTACGCTCTCACGGCAGAGAGATTGAATTCGGAAATTTTCTTAGCGGTAAAGAACGTTATGACATTGGAAAGCAGCTCAAGTCTCGCTTTGGAGGCTTTCAGGCATCCATTTGAAAGGGCGGTCATATGGGAAAGTTTCTGTTTCACGCGTCGGGGATCTTTTTGTGTCTGCGGTCAGGCAATAGTTCCCCTGACAATCTTTACAACCTGCAGCTACCGGCAACTATAACAGCCCGACAGATTTATGACCTGCACACGCTGATTTTGCTGGTGTGTGTGGTGATTTTCGTCATTGTCTTCGGGATCATGTTCTATTCGCTCTACAAACACCGCAAGTCTCAGGGACATCAAGCCGCGCAGTTCCATGAGCACAAGACGCTGGAGATCGTCTGGTCCATTATTCCGTTCCTGATACTGGCCGGTATGGCGTATCCGGCCACCAAAGTGATTCTGGACATGAAGGACACCAGCGCCTCGGATATGAGTATCAAGATTACTGGCCATCAATGGAAATGGGAATATGAGTACATGGGTGAAGGGGTGCGCTACATCAGCAGCCTGTCGACCCCGCAGTCGCAGATAAATAACCAGGTGGCAAAGGAGGCGCACTACCTGCTGGAAACCGATCGCCCGCTGGTGGTGCCCACTGGCAAGAAAGTCCGGCTGCTGGTCACTGCTGATGATGTAATCCACTCTTGGTGGGTACCACAGTTTGGTGTCAAGCAGGATGCTATTCCCGGTTTTATTAAAGAGGCATGGATCCGCGTCGATAACCCTGGCACTTATCGTGGCCAGTGCGCCGAACTGTGCGGCGTAGGCCATGGCTTCATGCCTATCGTGGTGGAGGCGCTGCCTCCAGCGAAGTATGCCGTTTGGCTGCAAGAGCAGAAAGCCAGTGTTGTGGCGGCGGCTGAGGCGGCCAGCAAAACCTACACGCTTGCAGAGCTGAAGGCGCGTGGCGCGCAGATATACGCAGCCAACTGCGCCATGTGTCATCAGGCTGACGGCCGCGGCCTGGCTGGAGCTTTTCCACCATTGATTGGCGGTGCCGATTTTGCGGCCCCTGAACAGATGACGGCCCCCCTGGCTGAACGCGGCTTCTGGAAAGACGGCAAGATTGTGCTTGGAAGCAAGGAGCACCATCTCGACATTGTCATGCATGGCATCCCAGGTAGCGCCATGCAGGCCTTTATTAAGCAATTATCCGATCTGGATATCGCTGCCGTCATTACCTACGAGCGCAATAGTTGGGGCAACCAGACCGGTGATGTGATTCAGCCGCTGGAAGTTAAAGCGCTGCGTAAATAAATAGTGCAAACAAGAAGTAAAACTGCATAAGGAGACAGCAATGGCTACCGAAACTGTGCACGCCACTCATGAATCAGCCCATCCTGCAGGATGGGCTCATCCCCGCGGCATGTTACGATGGGTGACGACTACCAACCACAAGGACATTGGCACCCTCTATCTGTGGCTTAGCTTCCTGATGTTCCTATTCGCCGGGGCGCTGGCCATGCTGATCCGCGCAGAACTGTTCCAGCCGGGCTTGCAGTTTCTACAGCCGGCGCTGTTTAACCAGTTCACCACCTTGCACGGCTTGATCATGATTTTTGGTGCCATCATGCCGGCCTTCGTGGGTTTCGCCAACTGGCAGGTGCCGCTGATGATAGGCGCGCCGGATATGGCATTCCCTCGGCTTAACAACTGGAGTTTCTGGCTGCTGCCGGTGGGTTTTACACTACTGATATCTTCCCTGCTCGTGCCTGGCGGGTCCGCTGCGGGCGGCTGGACAATGTACCCGCCGCTCTTCATCCAGGGCGGCATCGCCTATGATATGACCATCCTCGCCCTGCATGTTCTGGGGCTGTCATCCATTATTGGCTCGATCAATATCATTACTACCATCATCAACATGCGCGCCCCCGGCATGACCATGATGAAAATGCCGATGTTTGTGTGGACCTGGCTCATCACTGCCTTCCTGCTGCTCGCGGCCATGCCGGTGCTGGCCGGGGCGCTGACCATGCTACTCACCGACCGCCACTTCGGCACCTCTTTCTTTAATGCGGCGGGCGGCGGCGACCCGGTCATGTTCCAGCACCTGTTCTGGTTTTTCGGCCACCCCGAGGTTTACATCATGATTCTGCCGGCGTTTGGCATTCTCTCCACTATTATCCCGACCTTCTCGCGCAAGCCGCTGTTCGGTTATCACGCCATGGTCTATGCCACCGCTTCAATCGCCCTGCTGTCGTTCGTGGTGTGGGCGCACCACATGTTCACGGTAGGCATGCCGGTGGCGGGTCAGTTGTTCTTTATGTATACCACCATGCTAATCGCGGTACCGACCGGGGTTAAGGTATTCAATTGGGTGGCGACGATGTGGCGTGGTTCGCTTACGTTTGAGACCCCCATGCTGTTTTCTGTCGCAGTGGTGTGCCTGTTCACCATCGGCGGCTTTAGTGGTCTGGTGCTGGCCATCGTGCCGGTGGATATACAGTTGCAGGATACTTATTACGTGGTGGCGCATTTCCATTACGTGCTGTTTTCCGGCGCTGCGATGTCCATCATGGCTGGAGTCTATTACTGGCTGCCGAAGTGGACCGGGCATATGTATGATGAGCGGCTGGGTCAATGGCATTTCTGGCTGACCACCATCGCCTTCAACGTGACCTTTTTCCCCATGCACTTTACCGGGCTGGCCGGCATGCCGCGTCGCATCCCGGACTATGCGCTGCAGTTTGCCAATTTCAATATGATTTCCTCGATTGGCGCTTTTGTCCTCGGTGGCAGCCAGTTGCTGTTCCTCTATGTGGTGATCAAGTGTATCCGCGGTGGTGCCAAGGCCGGCAATAAGCCGTGGGAGGGTGCAGATACGCTGGAATGGACACTGGCTTCGCCACCGCCCTATCACACCTTTGAAACCGCACCGGTGGTCAAATAAGATAATAAGGGGAACATTCATGAAAACGCATGCACAACACTATTATCTGCCAGCACCATCCTACTGGCCGATTATCGGTTCAATTGCGCTACTCTTCCTGGCTGGCGGGTTCGTGCTGCTATTGAACCATTTCAAGTCTGGGCCTTATCTTATGATGGTTGGAGCGCTGATCCTGGTCGGCATGCTGTTTGGCTGGTTTGGCGCGGTGATTCGCGAGAGTCTGAGTGGTCACTTCAATCTTCAGGTTGACCGCTCTTACCGCTGGGGCATGGGCTGGTTCATTTTTTCTGAAGTGATGTTTTTTGCGGCCTTCTTTGGCGCACTGTTCTATGCGCGTAACATCGCCGTGCCTTGGCTGGGCAATACCCCTTTGTTATGGCCGGACTACGTTGCCACCTGGCCGACCGCTGGCCCCGGCGCGCATACTGCGTTCACGCCGATGGCGGCATGGGGTATTCCTGCCATTAACACGTTGATTCTGCTAAGTTCTGGCGCAACAGTAACCTGGGCGCACTGGGGCTTGATAAAAAATAACCGCATGCAGCTCAAGCTCGGGCTCGTGCTGACCATTCTGCTTGGCATTACCTTTACCGGGTTGCAAGCGTACGAGTACATGTCAGCCGATTTCAGCCTGCATACCGGCATTTATGGCACTACTTTCTTTATGCTCACCGGCTTTCATGGGCTACATGTCACGCTGGGCATCATTATGCTTAGCGTGATTCTGCTGCGCGTCCTTGCCGGGCACTTCGCGCCCGAACAACAAGAGCATTTCGCATTTGCGGCGGTATCGTGGTATTGGCACTTTGTGGATGTGGTGTGGCTGATATTGTTTGTATTTGTTTATTGGCTTTAATGCCAGCGCAACTCAGAGCATAAACGGGGGGGCTGTTTGTGGAAAAACTCGGGGCGATACCAGCACCCAAAGCACTTGTGCGGTAAAGGTGGCTTATTTAACGAGAATGAAGTCAAAGGCATACCGCAACGCTGTATGCCTTTGACTTCTCGTCAAAGCCAATCCTGCTATGGAAATACCGGGTGCTTGGCAGGCCAAACACCATAATACTGAGCATGCAGATGCAGCCTATCGACAATCTGGCGGATTTCCTTCACCCGATGGAATGGCACTGACACAATCATCAATACCTCACCTTGCGCTATCCTGTCCTGAAGGGCATCCAAATCCGAGTTGGATAGATTGACCCCCAGCAACGCCATACCTATAGCTCCGGCGATTGCTCCAAAAGCCGTGGTGATGGCCAGAATGCCGCTCCAGTGCAGGCTCGTGTACCAAGGCGGGAAGGCCAGCGCCAGCATACCTGCCAATAGTCCCAGCCCAGCCCCGATCAGAACACCCCACTCTCCTTCGTGAATAGTGTCGGTTCTTTCCAGGATATTTGCCGGGTGTAGCTTGCCAAGGTTGGTGCCGGGTTTTGCCAGAAAATGAATATGCTTATCCTCTATACAAGCGAGTAGCATCTCTTTCCATGCATGGCGGGCGGTTTTGACATCCGGAAACATGAACTCTAATTTACGTCTCATAATGTTTTCCTCCACAGGGTAAAAATTACCAAGCCCCTCTTGTTTCTTACCATATGAAAATAATTTGGTCAACATTTATATTTGTGACGCGCTTGTGTTGCGACAGCGCGTGTAACGCAAAGATGCGCTCTGGCTAATCTGGGTCGTGACTTGGTGGCAGGCGAAGGAGGTACGGAACTTATGCAATCAGGCCGCAGAAGCGGTCATCAGCAGGATTGCGGGAAGGGCTTAGCCTATGATGTGACTGCGTAGCTGGCTATGCGAGGTAGTCTGGCCGTTAGGGCCGTAAAGGTTGGGTGTGCCGGAATTTTCCTGCAGAGCCTGCAGGGTCTGCTGATTGCGTGTTAAGTACTTATTGATGAGCAGGCCATTCAGGCGATTCAGTTCACGCGTTCTTTCCAGGGACCGGCGTAATTTTTCCCATGCAGAATCCAGTAATGGATCCTTGTTTGATTTAGCCCACGCTTGCATGCCCTGCTCACTGGCTTCGAACCCCAATCCTGCCAGTTGCTGATAGCGTTGATAGGCAAGTTGGCTGAGCTGTTGTAACAGTTGGGACTTTTCTTCCAGCAGGCTTGGTATGTTCTCAATGTTGGCTTTGATGAGATCGTCCTGTTCTTTCAGCATCACTGCGGCGAGCTGTTCGACAGTCCTGGATTCCTCACTTAAATTCAACGTCGTCATGTAGATGGCTTTTATAGAGTTTTTTGCTGATTTTTTAATTTCAGAGGTTTTGGTTTCAGGGTTTTTGTGCCGTGAGCAATTCTTTTACCGAGTTGATCAAGCCCTCGGCTACTTTGTCGGTATTTACCTTGAACTCCCCGCCAGCAATAGCCGATTTGATTTCGGCTACTTTGATCTCGTCAAAAACGCTCTCGCTGCCAAGATTGCTTGCCAGCGCCCGTAATTGGGAAGATGCAGGCGAAAGCGTGACATTCTCTGCTGCTGAGCCACTGCTGGCTTTGTTGGCAGTCTTGGAGGATTTTGTCTCCTGGCTGCCTGTCGTAATGGCGCTGACCTGTTTGAGTGCGTCATCGATTTTCATGGTCAAACTCCTACAAAATTCTTGAATAGTGCTGCATGATGTTATGCACTTATAACGACAGCATATTGAAAAACTTTAACACCAATAAATCAATGCAGCCCAATACATTGCCAGTGGCCGGGCATATCAATAACTGACTTCAATTTGCCCGCCATTTCTGGCTATACCCGCGACTACTTGCCCATTTGACGCTCTGGCTTGCACTACCTGGCCATCACTTGCATTTGCCAGCGCATAACCTTCGCTGCTGATACGGAAGCCATGGCCGCTAGTAAGCAGGCGCACTGTTTGGCCTTGTTGCACCGCTAGTTGCTCACGCAACATATCGCGGCGCAGCACGCTGCCGGCCGTGAGCGATATGCCTACCGTGCGGCCGATAGCCTGTGATGCGTTAGTAAAGATACCGGGAGGCAGGGTAGTCAGGTCGCCTTTTACCGCAAACACATCTTCCGGTCCGATCATGCGGCCTTGCGGCAGAGGATGTGCTGCCACTAAATAGTCCGCCACGATAGAGACCGTGGCCTGCACATAGATGGTCCATGCGCCAGGATAGGCGCAGCGTACGCCGACCGTAGTTTTGCCCCAGGCGCGGCTGCCTGTGGGCAGGAAAGCTTCCAGTGATGCACATTGTGGCAGATTGACGCGGCTGTCTATTTTTCCTGCGCTGACCTTGACTTCACCCGGCGAGCCCATGTTTTGCGTCAGCAGAAACTCTTCAACTTTCTGGCGTATGACTTTCTGGTCCTGGCGTGCGAACTCTGCAGAAGAAGGCTGGGCATGCACGGTTGCGCTCAGCAGGTGGAGCGCAATGCCCGCTAAAAGCAGGGTCGCGACACGGCGCATGGTCACGCTGTGTATGCTGCGTTTTGGTATGGTGCATTCCGCTATGTTGAGTTTCGCCATGGCGCATTCATTTTAGTGGAGGGAAAATTGCCTCATTGCATTTTACTGACGTGCCTGACCAGCAAAACTCGGAAAAGTCGAGTTTTTACCGCGCTAATCCACTGATTGAATGTTTGGGTTGACTCCTACACTTGCCTACGTCAATTACGGTTTAAAGCGAATTTTCTTTAGCGATAAAGCCTAGGCCATAAGTAACAGAGCCATCAGTAAAGGAGTCAAACGTGATAGATAAATTGGACGCTGCGCTAAGTTTTCATCAGGCCGCATTGAGTATCCGTGCTCAGCGCCAGGAGCTGATTGCAGCCAATATCGCCAATGCAGACACCCCTAATTATAAAGCCAGGGACGTTGATTTCAGTGCGGCACTGCATGCGGCCATGGCAGGCAATAGTCAAGCTGCACCTGAACTCAATAAAACTGCCGCCCGCCATCTGGATGCGGGTGTGGCGGCCAGGCAGGGCAGCGGCCAGCCTGGCCAAATTCAATATCGCACTATCCAGCAAGCGAGTGTGGATGGCAATACTGTGGATATGGATGTCGAGCGCAATCAGTTTGCCGATAACGCAGTTCGTTATGAAGCCAGCTTGATCATGATTAATGGCCAGATCAAGAAATTAATGGCAGCTATTCAAGGGTAATCGTTCAAGGAACTCACGATGTCTTTATTCAACGTATTC
The DNA here is from genome assembly GCA_039933015.1 of Methylophilaceae bacterium. Classification (GTDB taxonomy): domain Bacteria; phylum Pseudomonadota; class Gammaproteobacteria; order Burkholderiales; family Methylophilaceae; genus JBDTOX01. The sequence goes on along the minus strand of JBDTOX010000163.1, from coordinate 26,112 downwards.
AATATTGCCGGATCAGCCATGAGCGCGCATGCGCAACGGCTGAATGTGGTAGCCAGCAACCTTGCCAATGCAGATAGTACGACCAGCGCAAATGGTCAGCCTTACAAAGCCAAGCAGGTAGTTTTTAGTGCCGTGCCGATGCATGGTGAGGATGTCAGCGGAGTCCGGGTGAAGCAGGTGATTGAAGACACCGCACCTCCCAAAATGGTGTATGACCCCAAGCACCCGCTGGCTGATGAAAAAGGCTACGTAACCATGCCCAATGTCAATGTGACCGAGGAAATGGTCAATATGATTTCTGCATCGCGTGCTTACCAGAACAATGTAGAAACCATGAACACCGCCAAAACCTTGCTGATGAAAACACTCACTATCGGACAGTAAATTAACGCCCTAGTAACTAATGGTAATCGCGAGAAGGGAAATAAACATGAGTACCGTACAAAACCAGGTATCTGCACCACTCTTGAGTACCATGAATACGTCCAAGAGTGCCGCAGCGACGGGCGTGGATGATGCGCAGAACCGCTTCATGACGCTACTGGTAACGCAAATGAAAAATCAGGATCCGCTTAATCCGCTCGACAATGCCCAGGTTACCAGCCAGTTGGCGCAACTCTCCACGGTAACGGGCATCGACAAATTGAACACATCGCTGGCATCACTGATCAGCAACGTGCAATCCAGCCAATCCCTGCAGGCAACCAGCATGATTGGACACAATGTGCTGGTGGATGGCAGCAAGATACAGCTATCCGGCGGCGTGGCACCATTCGGCATTAGCCTGCCCAGCGCCGCTAACAGCGTCACGGCTAGCGTGCTGGATGCAAGCGGAAATACAGTGCGCGAAGTGGCGCTGGGTGCTTTACCTGCAGGGATATCTTACCTGCAATGGGATGGCAGGACCGATGCGGGCACGGATGCCGCCGCTGGCAGCTACAAGATTGCAGTGAAGGCTTTGGCTGCCGGTCAGACGCTGACAGCCACGACCTTGAGCCTAGGGCAAGTTTCCAGTGTATCGAATGGCACGACAGGCGTTACGCTGAACCTGAGCAACGACTTGGGTAGGTATAGCCTAGCTGATATCAAGGAAATTCTATAGTTGCAGCCCGGTATGTGTGGCTCCGGTACGGTAAGTTTTATTCAATACGGCATTTAAGGAGAACGGTATGAGTTTCCAGCAAGGCTTAAGTGGACTTAACGCGGCATCTAAAAGTCTTGAAGTCATCGGCAACAACGTTTCAAACGCGAATACGGTGGGATTCAAGCAATCACAAACACATTTTGCCGATGTTTATGCTAATTCTCTGAGTGGCGGCGGTGCTTCCCAGACTGGTATCGGTACCAAGGTTTCCAAGGTGCAGCAGCAGTTCAGCCAGGGCAATATCACCAGCTCCAACAACTCCCTGGATATTGCGATTAATGGCGGCGGTTTTTTTCGCATGAGCAATAACGGCAGCGTGACTTATTCGCGTAATGGCCAGTTTCAGCTGGATAAGACCGGCCATGTCATGAATGCTGAAGGCAAGCGCCTGACAGGTTATGGCGTAAATGCGCAAGGACAGCTTTCCACGGGCAGCCCGGTAGAATTGAGTATTAATACTTCTGATTTAGCACCTGCTGCTACTCAAAGTGTAGTCGGTCTAATGAACCTGGATGCGGGTGATGCTGCGTTAACTCCTGCGAGTTTTAATCCGGCCGATCCTACAACGTATAGCCATTCCACCTCAGTCTCAGTTTTTGATAGCCTGGGTAACTCCCATACGCTGCAAGCGTTCTTCCTGAAAACTGCGGCAGGCCAATGGTATGTCTACACCACTGTAGACAGCACTCCTACCGCCTATACGCCACCCGCTGCTCCAGTAGCAACGGCACAGTTCACGTTTAGCGGAACAGGCGTGCAGCCTACGGTTACGCCGGCGGCTCCAACCGTGAACTTTACTCCTGCTGGCGCAACCGCGGTTTCCATTGCGCTGGATTTTTCTGGTGCTACCCAGTTTGGCTCCGCTTTTAGCGTCAGTAGTCTGTCGCAAGATGGCTATACCTCGGGGCGGCTATCCAGCTTTGATTTTAGCGCTGATGGCACCATTTTTGGCCGCTATACCAATGGCCAGTCATCAACATTAGGCCAGGTCGTGCTCGCCAGTTTTGCCAATCCGAATGGCTTGATGTCACTGGGCAATAACGCCTGGGCCGAGACGGCAGACTCAGGGGCGGTATTGGTGGGTACACCAGGCACCGGCACGCTGGGCGTGCTGCAGTCTTCGGCGGTGGAAGACTCGAATGTCGACCTTACGGCTGAACTGGTGAACATGATTACCGCACAACGGTATTACCAGGCCAATGCGCAAACCATCAAAACCCAGGACCAGGTATTGCAGACGCTGGTCAACCTGCGTTGATAACGTGAGCGGAATTATCCTGAAGGGCATCATATGGATCGCATGATTTATACCGCCATGAGCGGCGTCAAGCATATTCTTGAGCAGCAGGCCACCAATTCGCACAACCTGGCCAATGCTACTTCCACCGGCTTTCGCGCACAGATTGATACATTCCGCGCGGTGCCGCTTGAAAGCGCGGCATTGCCAACGCGGACTTTTGTGGTGGATGCCACCGTGGGTGCAGACTTTACCCCTGGCGCCATCCAGGCCACCAATCGTGATCTGGATGTGGCAATTCAGGGCCAAGGCTGGTTTGCGGTAAGTCTTGAAGATGGCTCCGAGGGCTATACCCGTAACGGATCGCTGAAGATCAGTGAAAATGGCCAGTTGCAGACGCAGAGTGGACTCAACGTGTTGGGTGATGGCGGCCCTATCAGTATCCCGCCTGACGTGACGATTACCATTGCGAAAGATGGCACCGTCTCGTCGGTATCCAATGAAACCAAGCCGGGGGCTGTCAATGTGCTCGGGCGTTTGAAGCTGGTCAATCCGCCAGAGGAAAACCTGGTGCGCGGAGCCGATGGCCTGTTCAAAACCAAGGATGGACAGCCTGCCGAGGCTGATGCCACAGTCAATGTCGTTGGCGGCGCGCTGGAGAGCAGCAACGTCAATGTGATTGAGGCTATGGTGAATATGATCAACCTGGGGCGCCAGTTCGATTTGCAAATGAAATTAATGCAAAACGCTGAGAATAACGCCAGTAAAGCCGGCCAACTCCTCAGTTTGAGTTAATGGAATACGCGCTAGCATAGCCGTGGATGGCTCGTTTCGATGAACTGCAAGGCTTTTAAAGGGCAATAAAATGATACGCTCACTCTGGATTTCCAAAACCGGTCTTGACGCTCAGCAAACGCAAATGGACGTGATTTCCAACAATCTGGCCAACGTCAGCACGAATGGTTTCAAGCGTTCCAGAGCCGTATTTGAGGATTTGCTCTATCAGAACATTCGTCAGCCTGGCGCCCAGTCTTCTCAGCAGACGCAACTGCCATCGGGCCTGCAACTTGGCACCGGGGTAAGGCCGGTCGCTACCGAGCGTATTTTTACCCAAGGCAATTTGCAGCAAACCTCCAATGACAAGGATGTTGCCATTCAGGGTTCAGGCTTCTTCCAGGTGTTGCTGCCCGATGGCACAACGGCTTACACCCGCGACGGTTCATTCCAGGTAGATAGCCAGGGCCAGTTGGTCACTTCCAGCGGGTTTGTGGTCCAGCCTTCCATCACAATTCCGGCAAATGCACAAAGTATGGCTGTGGGCCGTGACGGCACAATAACCATTACCCAGCCGGGTTCCGCTTCGACTGTACAAGTAGGCACATTGCAGCTGGCTACTTTTATTAATCCCGCTGGCTTGCTGGCTAAGGGCGAGAATCTGTATGTTGAAACTGCAGCCTCCGGCACGCCTAACACCAATACCCCGGGCACGAACGGCACTGGCCTGCTGGCACAAGGGTATGTGGAAACTTCAAACGTGAACGTGGTGGAGGAACTGGTCAACATGATCCAGACGCAGCGCGCTTATGAAATTAATAGTAAGGCGATCACCACTTCAGACCAAATGCTGCAAAAGCTCGCGCAGCTCTGATAATAATGACACACAGTCTTACCGATAAGCGCTTGTTGGCATGGTTGGCTGCCAGCCTGGTACTGGTATTAACAGCGTGCGCCATGACGCCGGAAACCATAGTCAAAACACCGCTGACAGCCAGACCCGAGCCTGTTGTTGCCTCTGTGGCCAGTAGCGGTGCCATTTTTCAGGCGGCGGCTTACCGTCCGCTATTTGAAGACCGGCGCGCACGCCTCAAGGGCGATATATTGACCATCAATATTAACGAAAACACGACTGCGGCTAAACAGGGCGCGAGCTCTGTCAATAAAAATGGCTCAGTCGCTGCCTCCATTGCATCCTCGTTTGGCTCACCAGTTCCGCGTGCTACTTTTGGGGCAGACTCTGCCAATAAATACGACGATAAGGCCGCGACTTCATCGAGTAACAACTTTACTGGCACCATAGGTGTGACCGTAATTGAAGTGCTGGCCAACGGCAATTTGGTGGTGAGCGGTGAAAAGCAGATAGCGCTGGATCATGGGGCCGAATTTGTACGCTTTTCGGGCGTGATCAATCCCAATGACATTGCCCTTGGTAATGTCGTGTCATCCACGCGGGTAGCTGATGCACGCGTGGAATACCGTACCAATAGCCGTATAGACGCTGCCCAGATTGCTTCCATCCTGACCCGCTTTTTTCTGAGCTTTATACCTTTGTGATCATTACCCCATGCGCAAGCTCCTAACCATCACCCTCACTTTAATTGGCAGCTGCCTGCTGGCTAGCCCCAGCCACGCCGAACGCCTGAAGGACATGGCCTCAATCCAGGGCGTGCGGCAGAACCAGTTGATTGGTTACGGCCTGGTAGTGGGGCTGGATGGCAGCGGCGACCAGACCACACAAACGCCGTTTACCGTGCAAAGCATCATCAGCATGATGCAGCAGATGGGTGTGAACCTGCCGGTGGGCACCAATCTGCAGCTCAAGAATGTTGCTGCGGTCATGGTCACCAGTTCTCTGCCGCCATTTGCCCAGCCCGGCCAGACGCTGGATGTGACCGTGTCGTCCATGGGTAATGCCAAGAGCCTGCGCGGAGGCACGTTGCTGATGACGCCTTTGAAAGGCGCAGATGGACAAATCTACGCTATGGCGCAAGGTAATTTGCTGGTGGGCGGGGCGGGCGCAGCGGCGAATGGCAGCAAAGCCCAGATTAACCATCTGGATGTAGGTCGCATCTCGGCTGGCGCAACAGTGGAACGCGCCTTGCCTAGTGTGATTACCCAACGCGATAGCATCAATGTTGAATTAAATGAAAGTGATTTCTCCACGGCAAGCCTGGTGGTGGATGCTATCAACCGCCGTTTTGGTGCAACCACTGCGGTAGCGCAGGATGGTCGTGTCATCCAGGTGCGTACGCCATTGCGTGCCGAAGAGCGCGTGGCCTTTCTCGGCGCGCTGGAAAGCATCAGCATCACCCCCGCCGCCGCTGCAGCTAAAGTCATCCTCAATGCCAGAACCGGTTCGGTAGTCATGAATCAGGCAGTAACGCTGGATACCTGCGCGGTCGCGCATGGCAGCCTTTCCGTGATTATCACTACCGACCCCGTCATCAGCCAGCCCGGACCCTTGTCCAATGGCACTACGGTATTCACCCAACGCTCGCAGATCGAGATTAATAAAGAGCCCGGGCAGGTGGCCCTGCTTAAAGCCGGCACCTCGCTGGCTGAAGTGCTGAAGGCGTTGAATGCGATCGGTGCGACGCCGCAGGATCTGCTTGTGATATTGCAGGCCATGAAGAGTGCCGGTGCATTGCGCGCAGAACTGGAAATCATCTAGGTGCCCACTTGAAAGCCGACATCAGCGCTATAAGCCAGGATCAGCTACCGGGGAGCCTGGCACTCGACGCTAACGGCCTGGGTAAATTACGCCAGGCGGCCCAGCAGGGTTCACCGCAAGCACTCAAAGCCACGGCTACACAGTTCGAGGCCATGTTTCTGAACATGATGTTGAAGAGCATGCGCGATGCGACGGTGGACGGCGGCTTGTTTGACAGCGAACAAACTAAAACCTACACCTCCATGCTGGATCAGCAGGTGAGCCAGACACTGGCCTCACGCGGTATAGGTCTGGCAGACGCATTGACGCGTCAATTGTCGAATAGAGCGGTAGTTTCAGCCCATGCCGTGACTGGCAACACTGTGCCAGTTAAACCAGAGGCTGCAGCGAGCAGCTCAGTGCCAGCTGAGGTTGTAGCGAGCAGCTCGGCACCAGCGTTGCGGACCCAAGCGCCTGGGCACGTGAAGGTATTCCAGCAGCAAGTAGCCGTGCATGCCGAGGCGGCAAGCCGGGAAACCGGCATCCCTGCCAATTTCATCGTCGGCCAGGCTGCACTCGAGAGTAATTGGGGCAGGCGCGAGATTAAAGGCAAGGATGGCGCAACCAGTTACAACCTGTTTGGCATCAAGGCGACAGCAAGCTGGAAAGGCAAGGTAGTGGAAGCCCTTACCTCGGAGTATGTGAGCGGGGTGCGCCAGCAAAGAATCGAGAAATTCCGTGCTTACGACTCTTATGCTGATTCCTTCCGCGACTTCGCCAACATGCTGCAAAAAAATACGCGCTATGAACCGCTGATTGCAAATGCCCAGAATGCCACGGCTTATGCTCAAGCCATGCAAAAAGCAGGCTATGCCACAGATCCAAACTACGCTGACAAGTTGCGTCAGGTGATTCAGCAGGTTTCCACGGCCTGATCAACCTAAAGTTTTCGCGCCAACAGCCGTAAATACATTACACGATCAGGTATAAATTATGGCTACCAGCATCCTTAGTATCGGCATCAGCGCTCTAAACGCGGCACAAGTGGGGCTAAGCACCACAGGACACAACATTGCCAATGCTTCCACTCCTGGATATACCCGCCAGGTAGTCGTGCAGGGCGCGGCACAGGCACAGAACTTCGGATATGGCTACGTTGGGCAGGGCACGCAGATCAATACGATCAAGCGCATATATAGCGAGCTGCTGAATAACCAGGTGATAAGCGGTCAGTCACTAAGTAGCGCAACCAGTAACTACGCCGCGCAAATGAAGCAGATCGATAATTTATTGTCTGATACGACCGCGGGCCTATCTCCTGTTGTGCAGGATTTCTTTGCGAGCCTGCAGGGTTTGTCTGCCAATCCTAACGACGCCTCAGCCCGTCAGGCTACGCTTTCCTCGGCCAGTTCATTGGCCGCGCGATTCCATAGCCTGGATGGGCGCCTGGATGAAATTCGCCAGGGTGTTAACAGCCAGATCACTACCAGCGTAGGCCTGGTAAATGCCTATGCCAAACAGATCGGGCAACTGAACGACGTTATTGAAAAAGCCACGAGCGCCACGGGTAACCCGCCCAATGACTTGATGGATCAGCGCGATCTGCTGGTGAGTCATTTGAGCAAGGAAATCAAAACCAGCGTGGTGCGGCAGGATGGCGGCAGCTATAGTGTGTTTGTCGGTAATGGCTTGCCACTGGTGGTGGGCAAACAGACCTTTTCCTTGGCCACCCAGCGCTCGCCGACTGATGGCACGCGTCTTGAAGTTGCTTACCAGACCAAAAACAAATCGACCATCCTGAGTGCCGACAGCCTCCCGGGCGGCAACATCGGCGGGATGATCCAGTTTCGCAATAATTCGCTCGACAATATTCAGAATCAGCTGGGGCGCATTGCTACAGTCATGGCGCAGACCTTCAATGAGCAGCATCAACAGGCGCAGGATGCCAGCGGCAGCGCTGGCGGGCTATTCTTTACCACCCCCTTGGCGGTGGTGAATGCGAGTGGCAACAACACAGGCAACGCCGCAGTGCTGGCTGATATCACTGATGCAAAAGCCCTGACAACTAGCGATTATCGCTTGCAATACGATGGTGCCAACTACACGATTACCCGGCTTGATAACGGCACTGCGCAAAGCTTTGCCAGCTTGCCGCAATCGCTGGATGGCCTGACTTTCAAAGTGGGTTCCGGCGCCATGGCCAGCGGTGATGATTATCTGATTCAGCCTACTGCCAACGGTGCATCGACTTTCTCTCTGGCCTTGTCCGATATTACAAAAATTGCAGTTGGTAGCCCGGTGTTGAGCAGTGCGCCAGCCACAAGCAACACCGGTGCCGGCACCATTACCGCACCGGTGCTGGATAGCACCTATACAGCCAATCCGCTGACATCTGCGGTAACCCTGACCTATGATGGCACTGGCGTCAGCTTGAGCGGATTCCCTGCAGCAGCGCCGATTACCGTCAAGGTCGGCAGCACTAGCACTACTTACCCCGCAGGCAGTACGGTACCTTACACGGCAGGCGCCAGCATCAGCTTTTCCGGCCTCACTGTGCAGCTCAGCGGTGTGCCTAACGATACCGATCAGTTTACGATTTCGCCAAATGCCATCAACGGCGCCGGAGACAATCGCAATGCGTTGTTGCTTACCGCATTGCAAACCGCCAATACCATGAATAGTGGCACCACCAGCTATAGTGGCGTCTATGGCCAACTGGTCAGCACTGTAGGTAACAAAATGTATGAATTGCAGGTCAACGATGCTGCTGAAAAAACCTTGCTTACGCAGGCAATCGCGGCGCAGCAGTCGGAGTCCGGTGTGAATCTCGATGAGGAAGCGACCAATCTTTTACGCTATCAGCAAGCCTACCAGGCTGCAGGAAAAATGATGCAGATTGCCAGCCAGCTCTTTGACGTCTTGCTTAACCTGAAACAATAAGGGCACCTCATTATGCGCATCAGTACCAATACAATTTTTGAGTCTGGCACCTCCCGGCTCGGTGATTTGCAATCTGATCTGATGAAACTGCAGCAGCAGCTCTCGACCGGGCGCCGGATTCTGAGCCCATCGGATGATCCGGTGGCTGCTGCGCGCGCCTTGGAGATTACGCAGGCGCAAAGCGTTAATACCCAATTTGCCAATAACCGCCAGACAGTCAAGAGCCAGCTCAGCATTACTGAATCCACACTGTCCAATATCAGTGACCTGCTGACTTCTGTCCAATCAACTTTAGTCAGCGCCGGAAATGGGACCTATAGCGATACCCAGCGAGGGTTTTTAGCCGCCGAGTTGCGTGGCAACCTGGATGAGCTGGTCGGTTTGGCCAATACCTCGGATGGTGCCGGTAATCGACTATTTTCCGGGTACCAAACCAAGACTGCCCCCTATGCCCAAACTGCAACTGGCGCCCAATACAATGGTGACCAGGGCCAGCGCATGGTGCAGATTTCTGCGTCGCGGCAGATGGCAGTGAGTGAAACGGGCGACAATATTTTCCAGGCTAATGGCCAGGACGTGTTCAAGACGATGACGGATCTGATCAACTTGCTGCAAACGCCAGTAACCACACCGGCAGCATCCGCTGCACTGAGTGCTGGCCTTGCTACGGCCAGCACCGGCCTGCAGAGTGCGGCTGATGCGGTATTGACTGTACGTGCTGCCATGGGCTCGCGATTGAAAGAGCTGGATGCACTGGATGTATCCGGTCAGGATAGAGATATTCAATATGCACAAGCCTTGTCGGGCTACCAATCACTGGACTATACCAAAGCCATTTCGCAACTATCACAGCAACAAATGACTTTGGAAGCCGCGCAAAAGTCTTTTGCGAGAGTCGTCGGGCTTTCTCTTTTTAATCTGATCTAAACCCTTATAGCGCCGGCAGCGCAGGTAACCCTAGCTGCCTGACCGCATTAATGGCGTCAACAAACAGCTGATTCAGCGGCGCCGTCATGCCCGGCAGTGCCATGGCGATTGCCAGAAAGCCTATGATCAAGGTGACCGGGAAGCCAATGCCGAACAAATTAAGTTGCGGCGCGGTACGTGACAGGATGCCCAGTGCGATATTGGTCATGAGCAGCGCAGCGATGACAGGCAATGATAGGTGCACGCCAGCGCTGAATATTTTTTCACCCCATGAGAAGACGCGGATGACGCTGAATCCGCCGGTTGCCGTGGCTTGAATCGGCAGCGTGCTGAAACTTTCGGCTAGTGCCGAGAATAGAAGCAAATGCCCATTTATCGCCAGGAAAAGCAGCATGGCCAGTAATCCGTAAAGCTGGCTGATGGCGGTAGATTGCCCTTGTGACTGCGGATCATAAAAGCTGGCGAAACCCAGGCCCATGGTCATGCCGCTCAACTGTCCGGCCAGCTCCACGGCGGCAAAAGCAATACGCACAGTAAGGCCCATCGCCACGCCGATAATGAGTTGCTGTAATAAAATCAGCAAGCTTTGCAGCGACATGAGATCCACCACGGGTGGCGCCGGCATTGTCGGGATGACAATCAGGGTAAACATTAGACCCAGACCCAACTTGACGGTGGGCGGGAGGGCGGGATGGCCCAGTATGGGAGATACGGCAATCAATCCCAGCACGCGGGTCAGCGGCCAGAGCAAGCCGCTGATCCAAGCCTGCAGCAACTCACTGCTGATGGAAATCATGACTGCCTGTTTAGCCCGCCATGCCGGGGATGTTGGTGAATACTTGCCGCATATAATCCAGCATGACAGACAGCATCCAGGGCCCGGCGATTACCAGCGCGGCAAAGATGCCGATGAGCTTGGGGATAAACGACAGCGTAGTTTCATTGATTTGCGTCGCTGCCTGAAAAATACTCACAATCAAACCGATTAGCAATGCGACCAGCAGCATGGGGGCGGCGACCAGCAAGGTCACTTCCATGGCCTGGCGGCCCATATCCATCACACTTTCCGGAGTCATGGCCTGTCCTAGTAAAAGCTTTGTACCAGTGAGCCGAGCAGCAGGTGCCAGCCGTCGACCAGTACAAACAGCATCAGTTTGAATGGCAGGGAGACGATGGATGGCGAAACCATCATCATGCCCATAGACATGAGTACGCTGGCCACCACCATGTCGATGATCAGAAATGGGATGAAGATGGCAAACCCGATCTGGAACGCTGTTTTCAGCTCACTGGTCATGTAAGCCGGAATCAGCACGCGCAGCGGTACATCCTCCGGCGTTTGCAAGGCGGGCGTATTCGACATTTTGACGAATAGCGCAAGGTCAGTTTCCCGTGTTTGTTTCAGCATGAAGGCCTTGAGTGGCGCGACGCCTTTTTCCAGCGCTGCCTGCATCGATATCCTGTTTTCAGTCAGGGGCTGGTAGGCGTCGGTATAGATTTTGTCGAACACCGGCCCCATGACGAACATAGTCAGGAATAATGCCAGTCCTATCAGAATCTGATTAGAGGGGGCAGACTGGGTGCCCAGCGCCTGGCGCAACAGCGACAGCACGATAATGATGCGGGTAAACCCGGTCATCATGAGCAATGCTGCCGGCAGGAAAGACAGTGAGGTGAGCAGGATCAGTGTCTGTATGCTCAAGGAATAGTTCTGACCGCCGCCGCCAGCAGGGGTAGCGCTTAAAATATTGAGCCCGGCAGATTCCGCGGCAGCATTCAGCGACAGGCCAGCCAGCCCCGTTACTACAGCCCACACCGCCAGTCTGGGCAGGTTCGGCCTGGGCATGCGTGTAGCAAGCCAGGTACACAGGGTCTGGACGGTTAGTTGCGCTTGCATTGGATTATTGGGTACCGGATTATCTGCCACTGGATTTATCTAGCGTTTGTTTAAGCCAGCTGCCAAAAGTTTTGGCAGGCGCAGCCGTTGCGTGTATGGATGCTGCCTGCGCCGTGTCAGGCATAAAGCCGGCCTTGATTGGCAGGGTGGCGATTCCGCGCACCTGGCCAGGGGCAACGCCTACTACTATCCACTGGTCGGCCACTTCCACCACCACCACGCGTTCGCGGTTACCTACGCTCACGCCGCCTACAATTTTTGCTACTGCGTGCTGCTGGCTATAACCGCTACTGAAGCGCTTGAGGCCCCATGCGCCTAGCGCCAGCAGGCCGAGTACGATGGCGAGGCTGAGCAGCACCTGAAACAGCATGCCGATGGAAGATGGAGTGGCGTTTTCACTGGCCAGCGCCTCGCTACCCAGCAATAGCAGCCAAGGCAGTGCATAGCGCCCGGCTGCGGGTGCGGCTAATGCATTCCAGCTCATTTGTTCAGCTTGCGGATGCGTTCAGCCGGGGTGATGATATCCGTCAGGCGAATGCCGAATTTATCGTTCACCACCACGACCTCGCCCTGTGCAATCAGGCAGCCGTTCACCAGTACGTCCATGGGTTCGCCAGCCATGCCATCGAGCTCTACTACCGAGCCCTGGGCCAGTTGCAAAAGATTTTTAATGGCAATCTTGGTGCGACCTAATTCAACTGTGAGCTGGACCGGAATGTCCAGAATGAAATCAATGTCGTTCTGTGTTTCCGTGAGTTTGTTTTTACCGGAAAACTCCTTGAACACGGGCTGGGTGTCAGTCTGGGTCTGCAGTGCAGCGGATTCTGCCTGAGTTTGCTCAGCCATGGCGGCACCCCAGTCATCCTCTACAGCTTGGGAATCACTCTCCAGGTTTTGATCAGTCGTCATGTGGCTCTCCTTTAATATATTCACTGGAATTGGCCCGCAGCATTTTTTCCACGTGCAACGCGTATTGCCCGTGGAATATGCCGTACTTGCATTGCATCACCGGTATGCCATCAACCTTGGCTTCGATATTTTCCTGAAGGCTGAGCGGGATAATATCCCCGACTTTCATCTTGAGTATGTCTCCCAGCTGCATGCGCGCCTTGCCCAGTTCGGCTACCAGTTCGACATCCACGCTCTGGATTTGCTGGGTGATCAAACGTACCCAGCGCTTGTCTGTGCCCAGGACTTCACCTTGCAGGTTGGAAGTAAGCAGGTTGCGGATCGGCTCTATGGTCGCATAGGGAATGCAGAAGTGAATTTCGCCGCTGGCAGCTGAGCCTAGCTCGATATTGAATGTGGTAGCCACGACCACTTCATTCGGCGTTGCGATATTGGCAAACTGGGTATTCATCTCGGAGCGGATGTACTCGAACTCTACCGGGTACACCGGCTCCCACGACTTGGCATAGGTCTCGAACACGATCTCCAGTACCTTTTGAATAATGCGCTGCTCGGTCAGGGTAAAGTCGCGCCCTTCGATGCGTGTATGAAAACGGCCATCCCCGCCAAACATATTGTCGACGATCAGGAATACCAGGCCGGGATCGAACACCATCAGCGAGGTGCCGCGCAGGGGCTTCATCTGTACCAGGTTGAGGTTGGTCGGTACCGCCAGGTTGCGGATGAATTCGCTGTATTTCGAAATTCGTACAGGACCCACCGAGACTTCGGCGCTGCGGCGCAGGAAATTAAACAGGCCTATGCGCAGCAGGCGCGCGAAACGCTCATTGATGATCTCCAGGGTGGGCATGCGCCCACGGACAATACGTTCCTGCGTTGCAAGGTTGTAATCGCGGACAGCATGCGGATCGACTTCTGCCGGACCATCATCCTGATCGTCGCCTACCCCCTTGAGCAGGGCGTCGACTTCTTCCTGGGATAGAAAATTGTCGGCCATGGCAAGGCCTACTGGATGACGAACGAGGTGAAAAATACGCCCAGCAAATTTTGACCCTTGGCTTTGGGGGAGAAGGGTTGATTGATTTGGGCGATGATCTCCTCAGTCAGTTGATTCTTGCCCTTGATGCTGGAAATTTCCGAGGATTTTTTACTGGACAGCAGCAGCAGCAACCGGCTTCTCACCTTGGGCATTTCCAGTTTGATGAGATCAGCTTGCTCCTGGTCCGCCACCTGCAGTGCGATATCCATCTGCAGGAATTGTTCATTGGGATCAGGCTGCAGGTTGACCGTGAAGGTATCGAGGTTTACGAAGACAGACGGCTTGGGCGTCTCATGTTTAGCTTCTGCATGATGGCCTTTCTGCTGGAGCATATACCAGGCCCCGACGGCACCAGCGATCACGACTGCCACTAATACGGCTGCCAGAAGCAATACTTTTTTCCTGGACTTTACCGGTACAGCTTCTGGAGTAGGGTTTGCTTGCGCCATCTGATTGCCTTAAGGGATTTTTGCTTGTTGTATGGTCATGAATTATGAGAAAAACGCGCCCGTCAGGATGTGTTGAACAGAGCTGTGAATGTGCCCTTAATTGCAGCTTAGAACACACGTGCAGGCGGCATGGATAAGCGGGGGGAATATGCCCATGTGGTCATGAGCATACTTAAAGTGCCGCCGCGCAACCTGGATCTGAGCTTAATCCTAGGCGAAAGTGTCCACCAGACCATGGCTGACGCGTGTTGTGTATGCCGGTGCAGGGGCAGATGAAAGCCCGGCCACAGCGGCGTTAGCCGGATCTGCCGCTGGTTTGGTAGTCTGTTGATGGCCCGCTTCCTGGAAATTCTGCTGCTGGGGGTTGCCCATGTTGATGCTGGTCTGACCCAGGCTAATGCCTGCATCATGCATCATGCTGCGCAAGGTGGGGAGGGCGGCTTCCAGAGCCTGCCGGACTTCCTGATGCGCTGAGATAAAAGTGGTGCTTGCCTGGTCATTCTGCATCTTGATTATGACCTGCAATGGGCCCAAGCCAGGCGGGTTGAGCGTGAGGGATGCAGATTGCTCAGCATTGCCTACCATCCACACAATTTTATTGCCTACGGCTTGATTCCAGGCTGGGGATCCAGGCGCGGCCTTGATCTCATTGGCGCTGCCAACGCTGTGCGCTGCTGCTGACACGCCAGCCTGCGCGGATAAGGAAAATACACCTAAACCGGTTGGTATGGCATCAGATGCAAATGGTGCCGTGCTATCCGCCGGCATGGATTTCTCCGCGCCATGCATGGCCAACGCCAGCTCGGATTTGCTTGCAGCAGCGCTCGTTGCGGGCACGCTAAGAGCGGCGGCTGGTGTATTGGCGGCTGAGGTTTGCTGCCTGTGAGCGGCAGGGACCTCACGCTCCAAGGCCTCGGTATCTGCGGGCTGAGCCCTAGATTTACCTGTGTCCATGCCGCCACGTAAATCCGCCTTGGCCATCGATCCGGGACTGCCCGCGAATGCTGCAGTGTTTATTGCTGCCGCTGCGTCATCTACAGCTTGCTGTCCGGCCACTGCAGAAATAGCGGGGGTAGGCGGTGCTAGCGGTACGAGTGCTACTGCCGCTGCCAGCAGATCGCTGTCCTGGCTTGCATCTGTATCAAGAGCTGGATCAGCTTCGGCAGGCTTAACGTCTTTAGCCTCTTGCGCGCCATGTGCTAGCGCCAGAAATAAATTGGTCCGGTCCAATGCGTCTGCTTGGGCGGAAGCCTCAGCCACCTCTGCTGGCGCGACGCTGTCCTGCCGCGTTGCTTTATCTGCGCTGGCTGCAGGCTTGTGTTGCGACTTCTGTGGCTTATTAGTCTCTGGCCGTGCAGAAGCCGGCTGCTGTTCAATGGCGGTGGTTTTATTCACCTGGCGCGCCAGCACATCCTGGAATGACGACCCTGCAGCTTCGGCCTCGTTTAAGCTATTGCCAGTTTTACTGCTGATAGCAGGCGTCAAGGTGGCTAATGGCGATGGTTGTAGGGAAGATGTCTGCATATTAATGGCCTGTCCGTATGATTTGTCTGGTGCCCGGCTGTTATATGGTGTCCACCTAGCGCGGATGGGGCCTTCTTGACCGCATCGCATGTTCGTCCATGGCTTTCTGGTCTTTCTTGGATTCAAGCACCTGGTGTTTTTTCTCAGAACGGTTGACTAATACGCCGTAGGATAATTTCTTGCGTTCGCTCTGCAGCAGAAATAGGCGCTGCTGTTCGACCTGCTGTTTGCCGGATTCGACAATTTCATGCTGACCGCGGATAGCCTGATCCAGCTTACCCAGAAAGCTCTGGTAATTTTGATGCCCACTTGCGCTTAGGCCGTTCTGTAGCTGGCCGTGCAGGCGTGCCGCATAATCCTGGCGATAGCTCAGCAGCATGGCGAGCTTGGACTGGTTTTCTTCCAGATATTTGATGGCTGCGCCCAGTTTTTTTGCCGCCATGGATGATTCATCTGCGGCTAGCTGGACCAGCATGTTAAGCGCACTAGGTGTGTTCATCTTTTAGCCGGCTTTCCTGATCACGGTAGTATTTCAATGGGGTATGTCGTTAAACAGCGTCTTCAGTTGGCCCAGGCTTTCATCCATGCCCGCGCGGTCTGCAATATCCTGCTGCAAAAAGGTAATGAGCTGTTCATGTTTGGCAATCGCTTCATCCAGCACTTTGTCGCTGCCCGCTTCATAAGCGCCGACATTAATCAGGTCCACGTTGCGCGCATAGCGCGAGTAGAGCTGCTTGAGCTTACGCGACAGTTTCTGGTGATGTGTGCTGGTGATGTTGTGCATGGCACGGCTGATGGATTGTTCGATATCAATTGCCGGGTAATGGCCGCCTTCAGCCAGAGTGCGGTTCAAGACAATATGCCCGTCGAGGATCGCGCGCGCGGCATCGGCAATTGGGTCTTGCTGGTCATCGCCTTCTGTCAGTACGGTATAAAACGCGGTGATCGAACCTTCACCTGTTTTGCCGTTGCCAGCGCGTTCTACCAGGTTGGGCAGCTTGGCGAACACCGAAGGCGGATAGCCTTTGGTGGCAGGCGGCTCGCCTATGGCCAGCGCAATCTCGCGTTGGGCCATGGCGTAGCGTGTGAGAGAATCCATAATCAGCAGCACATGCTTGCCCTGGTCGCGGAAATATTCGGCGATGGCAGTGGCGTAGCTTGCGCCTTGCAAGCGCAATAGCGGCGGTGCATAAGCCGGGGCAGCCACTACTACGGCGCGCGCCAGGCCGGCCTTGCCGAGAATCTGTTCGATAAACTCTTTGACTTCGCGTCCACGCTCGCCTATCAAGCCTACGACAATGACATCCGCCGTGGTGTAGCGCGCCATCATGCCCAACAGTACGCTTTTGCCGACACCGGAGCCCGCAAACAAGCCCATGCGCTGGCCGCGGCCAACGGTCAGCATGCTATTGATCGCGCGCACGCCTACATCCAGCACATCACTGATCGGTGCGCGCTCAAGCGGATTCAGTACGCGGGCATTCAATGAGGTGCTGTGGCTGGCATTGAGCGGGCCCAGTTGATCTAGCGGGCGGCCTGCGCCATCCAGCACGCGCCCGAGCAGCTTGTCGCCCACCGGCAAGTGACGCGCACGGTCTTCCGCGCGTCTCTTGGGATAGCGCACTTGCCCGTATTTAGGCAGCGGTTCCATCAACTGCAAAGGGAAAACGCGTGTGCCGGGGACAACACCTTCAACCGTGCTTTGCGGCATGAGCAGCAGGCGGTCAGCGTCAAAGCCAACGACTTCCGCTTCTATTCTGGTGCCATCGGGTAAGGGGATAATGCAGGCGCTGCCGATGGCAAGCTTCAGGCCTACCGCTTCCATTACCAGTCCGGTCAAGCGGGTCACGCGGCCTGATATTTCGAGCGGCTCGGTAATGCCGAGTAAAGCACTGCAGTCGCTCAAATAGCCTTGCCAGCGCTGGTGATGAAGCTGCTTATCGCTCATGGCGCCAGCCAGCCCCCGGGTTGGCCCAGAGCCTCGGCAATGCGCTGCCAGCGGGCGGATAGGGTGGCATCCACCTGATTGCTGGCAGTTTCCACACGGCAGCCGCCGCGCTCGATATGCGGGTCTGTTGCAATGCGCCAGCCGCCTTTTGCGATGTCCTCGGCAGCGAGTTGCTTCACGATGGTGGCATCTTCCGGATGCAGGAAAAACGTTACATGCTGCTGGCTGGCAGGCAGTTCGTGTATGGCCGCTTTTACCAGTTCCAGGATGCGTTCAGGCTGGGCTTTGAGCGTGGTTTTCAGCATGGCCTTGGCAATATCCATGGCCAGTGCCACCAGCTCTTCCGCAATCGCTTCATCGGCTTGTTCCAGTGCCGCACTGAAAGCTGTCGTCAGCCCCAGTATTTTTTGCTCCTGCGCTGCAACAGCTTCCGCGCCTTGCTCGAGGCCCGCTGCATAGCCTGCGCGCATGCCCGTCACATAGCCTTCCTTGCGCGCATTTTCCATGACCAAAGCGATTTGCTCGGGATTACCTGCGGTATTTTTTTGGGCAGGCACGTCCGTACCTTTTTGCCTGCGATCCGGGAATGACGCCATTTCCCAGCGTTCGTAAGCGGTTTCCTGCTCTTTCGGAATGAGTATGCTAGACATAGGTATCCTCTGCGTTGGTGCCTAACATGATCTGTCCTTCGTCGGACAGGCGGCGCACGATCTGCAGGATCTGTTTCTGCTGGGCTTCGACTTCGGAGAGGCGCACCGGTCCTTTGGCTTCCAGATCTTCGGCCATCATTTCTGCTGCCCGCGTGGACATATTCTTGAAAATCTTTTCTCGCAGCTCTACCGTAGCGCCTTTGAGCGCGACGATCAGCGCTTCCGATTGCACTTCGCGCAGCAATATCTGAATGCCGCGATCATCGATATCGATGATGTTGTCGAATACGAACATTTCATCCAGGATTTTTTGAGCCATCTCGGCGTCATAGTTCTTGAAATTGTCCATGACCTTGGATTCATGCTCGCCGCGCAGGAAGTTCATGATTTCCGCTGCTGCGCGCACGCCACCCATGGGTTTTTTCTTCAGGTTTTCGTTGCCAGTGAGCAATTTTGTCAGTACATCATTGAGCTCGCGCAGCGCGGTGGGCTTGACGCCATCCAGCGTGGCAATCCTGAGCATGACATCGTTGCGCAAGCGCTCGGTAAAGTAACCCAGCACTTCTGAGGCCTGGTCGCGTTCCAGATGTACGAGGATGGTGGCGATGATCTGCGGGTGCTCGTTATGGATGAACTCGGCCACGGATTGCGCATCCATCCATTTGAGGCTTTCAATGC
This sequence comes from Methylophilaceae bacterium, assembly GCA_039933015.1. Classification (GTDB taxonomy): domain Bacteria; phylum Pseudomonadota; class Gammaproteobacteria; order Burkholderiales; family Methylophilaceae; genus JBDTOX01. The sequence continues at coordinate 7,343 of JBDTOX010000163.1, read as the reverse complement.
CGCTGGCATCACGCTCTTGCAAAATCCGCGTGAGCAAGGATGAGGCCTTGTCGTCGCCCAGTGCTTTAGTCAGCACGGTGCGGATGTATTCGTCAGAGTCCTGGCCGATGGACGTGATCTGCTGCGCCTCGGTGAGGAAATGGCCTAATACGTTTTCGACCTGTTCATGGCATATGCTTTTCATGGTGGCCATGGCTGCGCCAAGCTTTTGTACTTCACGCGGACCCAGATATTTCATGACCTCGGCGGCTTCATCCTCGCCCAGCGCCAGCATGAGCACCGCGCCGCGGATGATGCCGTTGTCACTCATTGCCGCTTACCCAGGCAGTGACGACATTAGCCACCATCTTGGGGTTATCCTTGGCAAGTTGCTTGGCAATTTCCAGGTTCACCTGATAGTTTTGGGGGATAGGCGCAAGCTGCTTTTGCTGTCCTTCTGCATTCGCGCTAAGTGTCACCAGAGCATCCTGTTGCCCATCTGCAGTAAGCAGGGCAGGCGCTGTTGCTGGCATAGTTAATTTGCGCAGCAGTGGTTTTAACAGGCGCAGATAAAGCATCAGCATCACGCCAAACGCCAGCAAATATTTACCCATTTCTTTTGCCAAAGCGATGTTTTCCGGCTGTTTCCACAGTGGCGGCTCAGAGATGATTTCGCGTGCGGCATCAGCAAAAGCACTATTTACCACGCTCAATGTATCGCCTCTATCCTTGCTGAATCCCATAGCCTGTTTGGCCAGATCGCTGATCTGGTTCTTCTCGGCTTCGGTCAGCGGCCGGTTGGTGATTTTGCCATTCTTGCCTGCAACCTGTTTGTAATTGACGACTACGGCAACACTCAGGCGCTTGATGCCGCCCATGGGCTGCTGCACATAGCGGATGGTCTTGTCCACTTCGAAGTTGGTGGTCGAATTTTTTTGCGTATTGACAGGCTGGGTTGTGGGGGCTGAGCCTGCAGTGGCGGCAGGCGCGTTGCTGACTATGGGCGCGCTGGCAGGTACTGGCGGCTGGTTGGATAGAGCGCCGGGGACACCGCTAGCTGTATTGTCTGCACTGCTTTTTGATTCGCTGGTTTGCATGCTGCGAATGACGGATGCGTCTGCGGACTGATTGGGCTTATATATCTCGGCGGCCTGCTCGCTGTTGGAAAAGTCCACTTCCACACTAGCTTCCGCGCGCACATTCTGGGCACCCAGAATAGGGGAGATAATGGATTCCACACGCCTGGCGATGTTCTTCTGTATTTCTTCTACATATTTAAGCTGCGATGGATCAAGGTTGTTAGGCGAATTGGGCTTGCTATTGTCCGAAAGAAAATTGCCATTCTGATCGACTATCGTCACATTGGCGGCGGGCAGGTCGGGTACGCTGCTGGCAACCAGATGCACAATGGCGCTGACCTGCTGTGGATCCAGCGTGCGGCCAGGATGCAAATTCAGCAGAACCGACGCAGTGGGCTTTTGCTGATCGCGCACAAAGACCGAGGCTTTGGGCAGGGCCAGGTGGATACGTGCCATCTGCACTGCGGCGATAGACTGTACGCTGCGCTCCAGTTCGCCTTCCAGCGCGCGCTGGAAATTCACCTGCTCCACAAACTGGGAGATGCCGAATTTCTGGTTTTCCATGAGCTCGAAACCGACATTGCCGCCTTTGGGCAGGCCTTGCGATGCTAATTTCAAGCGCGCTGCATGCACCTGATCAGCCGGTACCAGGATCGCACTGCCGCCTTCGGAAAACTTGTAGGAGATGTTCATCTGCTCCAGGGCCGCGACAACCGCACCACCATCTTTATCGGAATAATTCGAAAATAAAACCCGGTAGTCTGGCTGCTGGCTCCACAGCCAGACCACGGACATGGCGGCAATGACGGCTGCAATGCCGAGAGCCACGAGCAGCTTGGCGCTCATGGCAGATTTAGAAACTCCAGCTAACATGTTCAGAGATTCTTCAGCTGCTGCCATCAAGATGTTCCGGTGTATTGATCATGGTTGCGTATGCAGGCCGCACAGTTGGTTGATGACTGCAATTATGTGTGGAGCGTGCGCTTTCAAATGCTGGAATAAAGCTAGTTTCACCACTTTAATCAGCAATAAGTCAGGCAGCGGGGATGTTATCGTGACGGGGTGAAAATCCGTCGCCGGGAAAGGGCCAGGAGGAACATATGAAATTAGGCGGGATCGATGCCAACCGGATTGAAGCCATGCTGGCTCAGCTTAAAGCCGCGGCTGCCCAGCCCGCCGGGGGTGTGAACGGGGTTGTGCCCTCCAGCCTGCTGGATAAAACGCAGGCGCCGCAACGGGTCGATTTTGCCGATGCGCTCAAGGCTTCGCTCGATCAGGTCAATAATGCGCAGCTGCAAGCTGATAAACTGGGCCAGGATTTCGCTACGGGCGACGATAAGGTCAGCCTGTCGGATGTCATGATCTCCATGCAAAAGGCCAATATTTCTTTTCAGGCTACCGTCCAGGTGCGTAATAAACTTATCTCCGCTTACCATGACATCATGAATATGCAGGTGTAAGGCCTGCCCCTTTATCAGGGTTTAGGCAGTATGTTATCGGGCGCATGCTGCTCTTCCAGCTGGTATAGCCAGGACAGCAGTTCCGCAATCACCTGATACAGCGCCGGCGGAATGTGATCATCCAGGTCTACCTGCATCAGCAGGCTGACCAGCTCTTTCGATTCATGCACAAATAGGCCGTGTTCACGCGCTCTTGCAATAATCTGATCGGCGATTAATCCTCGGCCTTTGGCCACCACTTTTGGCGCGAGGTCGCCCGTTTCATAAGCCAGGGCAATCGCTTGTTGCGCGTGGTTAAACGGTTGCGTCATGCTGGGCGACTGCAAACGCGTTTAAAGGCTGGCCGGCATTTTCCAGATTTTCGATCAAATGCCAGCTTTGCTGCTTCAAGGCAGCGGCTGTGCTGCTGTTTTCAGCGTCTATTTTGAGACTGATATTGCCATGCTGCATCTGTAACTGCGCCACTATCTTGCCCAGCCTGGGCAAGTGCAAGATAAGCTGGCTGTGGATGGCACTCATGTCTGCTGCGTCTTGCTCCTGACTGGATGCGTCATTCGCCAGCTCGGTGTGCTGCGGCGTTGGTCTGCGAATTTCCCATTGCATTTCCTGCCCGGGCCAGATCTGCCCCTGCCAGACGACGCCCTGGTGTTCAAGTATGCCCAGCTGTACAGGCACCAGCGCGCTTATTGCAGCGGGCAGGCTGGCAGGTGCCGTGAAGGCCGTTGTGGCTGGCGGTGGCAAAACAGCGTGCGCTTCAAGGCTGTTTGCGAGCTGGGCGTAGGTGTGGATTACTGAGGGCAGCTGGGCTTGAGGCGCCATCGCTGGCGCAGGCAGGGCTGGGGGTCTGGCCTGGTTCTGCGGTTCGCTCAGCAGCGAGGCAGAGGATTGCTTGCCCAGGAAAAAATTGACCAAATGCGACTCATAAAAAAGCCCGCTTTGTACCAGCGAGGCTTTAAGGTTGGCAGCCATCGCGGCTGGTGCAGTATATGGCGATTGGGCGATGACTGCGGCGGTCTGGAAAGCGGGCGGTGCCCCTTTTTGTTGCGCAATATCCCAATATTGGTTGATGAGTACTGCCGATGGGCTCAGGTGGGTCTTTACTCCTGAGCCAGTGTCGGCGGGCAAGGTGATGGCGAAGCTGGGTTTGGGGGTGGCGCCAACAAAGGTGAGGGTCAGGGTCTGCCCGGGTTTGGCCGCTGCGGCGAACATCGCGTTGGCCGTGACGCCGCCAATATCTACCATAAAGCTGTTGTCACGTAGCCGGGATATCACCTGTGCCTGATATTGCTGCCCAACAATAAATTGCTGGGTTTGGTGTGCCTGTTCTTCCCGGGGATCGCCAATGGCTGCGACAGATGCGGCGGGGATGACTGCCGTTACGGCGGGAACCCGGCCTATGTCAACAGACTTGGGCAGCATGATTAACCGGGCTTATCCTGCCCGTATGCCTGCGATAGTTTTTGTGCCTGGCCGTTGCTGTTCAGCATGGAAGAAAGCCTGGCCATCCATGGCTCAACCAGATGACGGATTTCACGGTCATCCGCCAGTATTTTTTTGATACTGGCGATTTTTTTCCCCAGGTCTGTGCCGGATAACGGTTCAAGTTCTTCTGCATTGTGGAGTATATGAATGTATTGCGCAGAGGCGGTTTCCAGCCTGGTTAATTCCTCCCAGTTCTGCGTTTTTGCGGCGGCCAGCATTTTGCCGGTATGGTCTGAGACCGATTCGTACAGAGACAGAATTTCATGGCTCGTCATGATTTAGGTCCTGGCTAGTGCTGGACTGTAGTACTCAGCAGTTTTCAATTGTTCGGGCGCGGCATAAGCACTGGCCGCACTTGCTGGTGTGGCATTGGCGATAGATTCCCAGGCGCCTTTTAATTCATGGAGCAGTTTGATGACTTCCGCCACGGGCTCGGCCTGGTTTTTCAGGTTGGCGGTAAAAAGGCGATTGCTCATATAGTCGTAAAGCGCATCGAGGCTCAGGGCGATGTCACCTCCGGCTTTCATGTCAAGGCTGATGCGCAAACCGTTTTCGATAATCATGATGGCTTTGGACAGCGCTTCGCCTTTGGCGATGATATCGTTTTCGCGCATATGCGCGACAGCGTTCAGGCAGGCTGTAATCGCCCCCTCGTATAACAACGTGATCAATTTGTGCGGGCTAGCCGCCGCAACGCCAGTCTCGATGCCAATGCTGGTATAGGCATTTATACCGTGGTTATTAGAGCCAAACATGGTTGTTCTCCCGTTTAATTTCTGTTGGATTGCAGCTGGGCTAGCTGCTGGGTCAGGAAGCTGCTGGTCTGCTGCAGGCTGCTGATCATGGTGTCGAGTGCGGTGAATTGCGCCCTGTAGCCCCTCTCAATAATCGCCAGCCGGTCCTGCAATGTGGATTCTTGCGCGGTGAGCCGGGTAATGCTGCTGGTAATGCCGTTGGTTCTGGTGGACAGCAGGCCATCATCAGCCAGTACGCTTTTGCTCATCTGGTTGAGCAGGTAGGCATAACCCATGGTGAAATTGGCGCTGCCGCGCGCGCCGGTATTGCCGCCGGCTACGCGTATGACCAGGCCTTCGCTGGCGTTAGCGGTTGCGCCTATCAGATTCTGGCCCTGACCGGTTGCGGCAACCCCATTGATGCTTCCTGCAACGTTCACTCCGCTGCTAGCGGTTGGCGCTCCCAACGCATCTGAGGAGCCGTTGCCGCCGCTAAGGGCGATGGAGGAGGTGCTGCCGTAATTGGCGGAAGTGATTTGCAGTGCACCGCCGTTCACGGCGACTTTCGCTGCCGAGCCGGTGCCGGCAATCTTGGATTGTATTGCTGCTGCAAGCTCTTGCGCGCTGGCGTAGCTGGCAGCATCCAGGGTGATACTGACGCTGGTGCCGTCTATCTGCAGGTTCAGGGTGTCATTGACGCCGCTGACGATGTTGAGGTTGGGCGCGGAACTGCCCAGCAATGTGCCCTGGGTTGCCAATGCGGACACCATGACTGCGTAATTTCCCGCTTGGGTGTTTTTAGTGTTGCCGATAAAAGATAATTGCGCATCGGCGAATGATGCGCTGGCAGAAAACAGCGTGGCTATATCGTTGAAATTGTTCGTGATGCTTGCGTCCAGCTTGGTGCTGTCTACTGCCAAGGTGCCGTCGCGCTGGAAACTGACGCCGATCTGGGACAGGGTGGTTAATGTGCCGCTACTGCCGATGGCTCCAGTCAAGACGTTCCTGATCTGGGTGGTGATGGAGCGCGTGGTGCCATCGCCCAGCAGGGGGCCGCCTGTCTTGCCGGCCTCATCATACTTGGTCAGGCTGCGTATGGTGCTATTGAGATCGTTAAAGGCTTTTACAAAAGCGTTCACGGAGGTCTTGATCTTGTCGGTATCATGCGTTACGGCAAGGGTATTGGCGCTGCCCGCATTGGTTTTTAGCAGGTTGATGGTAACGCCTTCAATCGCGTCGCTAACCACGTTGGTAGATTTGGTCACGTTGATGCCATCTATGCTCAGCCGAGCGTCCTTCGCCGCCTGCCGCTCACTCGCGTTCTTGCCGGCGCCTATGGTCAGTGTGGGGTCGTAGGCGAGTTGTGATAAGCCGCTATTGTCGAGATTGGTTGCGTCGTTATCCGTCACCGATATTTTGATGCTGTTAACCGTCCCCGAGTCCTTGGAAGTAATCACAATGCGGTTGCCGGCAGTGCCGCCATCATTCACGATGCTTGCGGTCACCCCCGCATCTGCGAGATTGATGGCATCGCGTATACCGGCCAGCGTATTATTGGCGGAGGTGATAGTGATGGATTTGGAGGCTTTGTCGGCATTGAGCGTGAAGGTGTTACCACTGCTGTCATAAGTGCCAAAGGCGATGCTCAACGTACCGGTGCCAACGCTGTCGGAAGTGCTGGCAAAGCCTGCATTCGGCGAGATTTTGTGCGCCTGGGCAAGCTGTTGCACCTCAATGGAGTAATTTCCCAGGGAGGCCTTGCCGTTTGAAGTAGCAGTAAAAACAGAGCTGTCACCGGCGGTCGCGCTTTGCACCATAAATCTGGAGGCGCTGGACAGGCTGTCTACCGTCGCCTGGAAAGTGGATAGCGAGCTTTTTAAGCTGCCATAGGCCGATATTTTGCTCTGATAGTTGGTTTTTTGCTGGGTTACGATGTTCAGCGGACCCTGCTCAGCGCTCATCAGCTTTTGTACTATGCCATTTACATCGAGATTGGAGCCTATGCCTGGGGATGAAATAGTCATGTGGTTATCCTGAGCGCCGCAGATTGTGAAAAGTGATATTCAGTGCTAGGCCGTCTGACGCAGCAGCAAGCCCTGCAGCCTGTCCAGCGTTCGGGAAATTTCCAGCGCTTCTACACTCGGTATCTGCCTTAATACAGTTTGCGTTTCGTTATCTATGACCTTGACGATAGTCTTGCCCGAGTCTTCATCCATGGAAAACTCGAGGGCTTGTGTAATCGGTGAAACAAACTTGTTGAGCGTGTTCACGGCTTGTTGCACCTCGTCTGGGCCTGGTTGCGGCAGCTCTTGTGATCTGACCGCCTCCTTGGCCGGCATGCCGGCGTTTGGGGTTAAGGGCGCGGGTTGCGATATGCCCATATTCTTGATGGCATGGTAGGAGCCTAGCGTGGTGATTGACATGATTGATTCCTCGGATTAATGCTCGCGGAGCATGCATTGCCTGCTTCGCGAGCATTGGTCTGGCTGCTGGTCAGCGCAGCTGCATTAGCCTCTCAACAATGTCAGCACGCCGTTAGGTGCAGAGTTTGCCTGCGCCAGCATCGCTGTACCTGCTTGCTGCAGGATTTGCGAGCGGGTCAGGTTGGC
>JBDTOX010000162.1:0-1857 GCA_039933015.1 Methylophilaceae bacterium | reverse complement strand
GATCGCGTGGACTTCTACATTAAAAACAGCAAACTGGTTGAAGCACAGCGCATCGAACAACGTACGCGCTTTGATCTGGAAATGCTGAATGAAATCGGTTTCTGCAAAGGCATCGAGAACTACTCGCGTCATCTCTCTGGTCGCAATCCTGGCGATCCGCCGCCTACGCTGATCGATTACCTGCCTGAAAGCGCGCTCATGATTATTGACGAAAGTCATGTCACTGTGCCGCAAGTGGGTGGCATGTATAAAGGCGACAGGGCACGCAAAGAGAATCTGGTGGATTACGGCTTCCGTCTGCCATCGGCGTTGGATAACCGCCCACTTAAGTTTGAAGAGTTTGAAAAGGTCATGCGCCAGTGCGTATTTGTTTCCGCTACGCCTGCCGATTATGAAGCCGCGCATACTCAGCAGATAGTCGAGCAGGTAGCGCGCCCGACCGGTCTGATAGACCCCGAAATCATCGTTAAGCCTGCCGATACACAGGTGGATGACCTGCTTTCCGAGATCAAGCTGCGCGTGGCGCTGGGCGAGCGCGTGCTGGCGACCACATTGACCAAGCGCATGGCAGAAGACCTTACTGATTACTTGTCCGAGCATGGCACCAAGGTGCGCTATCTGCATTCAGATATTGATACGGTAGAACGCGTGGAAATTATCAGGGATTTGCGCCTGGGCGAGTTTGATGTGCTGGTAGGTATTAACCTGCTACGCGAAGGCCTAGATATCCCCGAAGTATCCTTGGTCGCAGTGCTGGACGCCGATAAGGAAGGTTTTTTGCGCTCTGAACGTTCCTTGATTCAGACTGCGGGCCGTGCGGCGCGGAATCTCAATGGCAAGGTTATTTTTTATGCTAACAGAATCACGCGTTCGATGAAGCTGGCGATGGATGAAACCGAGCGCCGCCGTAAAAAACAGATGGCATTTAACGCAGCTAACGGCATTACGCCGAAAGGCATTACCAAGCGCATCAAGGATATTATCGATGGTGTTTACGACAAGGACGAAGCCAAGCGCGAACTAAAAGCTGCACAGGCACAAGCCAGTTATGAAGCCTTGAGCGAAAAACAAATCCTCAAGGAAATGAAGCGCCTGGAAAAGGCCATGCACGACAGTGCCAAAAATCTGGAATTCGAAAAAGCTGCTGATTACCGCGATCAGCTCAAGAAGCTGAAGCTCAAGTTTTACGGTGCCGAGATGCCTGATGTTGTATCGGATGCGCCTGATCAGTGATATTTTATTGAAGACTGAATGCTCTTGGCGTCTCGCTGGGTAGCAAATTTGTGCGCCCTCAAATAAAAAAGCCCCGACGAATCGGGGCTTTTTTATTGGGCTGCGCTACTTTTGCGTTTGCACTATAACTAGCGGTTCATCCTGGACTTTCTCAGTGGCCGTTTTTTGCCATGCAGCCTGCTTGTGTGGCTTGCTTGGTGTCTCCGGTTCTGGGGCCGCAGCTGCTTTGGAAATTTCGGCCTTGGTTTCCACCAGTTGCAGGCCACTAGCGGCTAAATCTACTGGTTTGGCTGCAGCTTCAGGCTTGCGACGACGTGGGGGGCGTGGTTTTTTCTCTGGCTTATCCGTGCTTTCTGCTACATTCGCGCTCTCTATAGCATCTGTGTTTGTACTAACTTCAGCAGTAGCTTTTTTAACTGATCTTGCTTCAAGAGCCGACTGTGCTTCAACAGCTTGAGTTTTTACTTCGGGCTCAGCTGTAACTTCTGGTGTTACGCGTTCAAGGCTGGTTGTTTCAGTCTTGGCTTCGATCAACGTGGGCACAGGTGTTTCAACTGCTGGCACAGGTGCTTCAATAACTGGCACAGGTACTTCAATAACTGGCACAGGTACTTCAATAACTGG
>JBDTOX010000161.1:0-8740 GCA_039933015.1 Methylophilaceae bacterium | reverse complement strand
TTCTGAAGACCTGAAATGGGCTTGATTTCTGTCAACTCATTTTAGGACGGGACAATCGCCTGCCAAATCGGATTAAGCCGTGCGAGACAATGGGTTTATTATTTTGCTACTTGGCGCTCGCGAATTTCATCCAAGGTTTTGCAATCAATACAAAGCGTGGCCGTAGGGCGAGCTTCTAGGCGCTTAAGTCCAATTTCAACGCCGCAGCTATTGCAATAGCCGTATTCACGCTCATCGATTTTAGCCAAGGTCTCATCAATTTTCTTGATCAGCTTACGCTCGCGATCGCGGTTGCGCAGCTCCAGCGCCATGTCAGATTCCTGACTGGCCCGGTCATTAGGGTCAGCAAACATCGTCACCTCATCCTGCATGGTATGAACGGTGCGATCAATGTCGTGACTTAGCTCGGACTTCCAATCGTTGAGAATTTTACGAAAATGATCGAGCTGTTTATCATTCATGTACTCCTCATCAGTATTGGTCTGATAAGGAACGAATTGTCTGGTTATTGCTTCAGCCATGTGCGCCTTGAAGTTTTAAACTGCGATTAACAGAAAAATAAAGCAGGCGCAAGTTTACACTGATTGCTTAAGGTATGCAAAAGCCCTATATAACTTGCAAAAGCACACAAAATTAACTCATGGCCTCTCTGTGTATGCGAGCTCCTGGAAACTAGCTATGCGTCACTTCTGGACATCAAATTTGGAAAACCAGCATGGATTTGAGAGCGTTGATTTTTGATGTGGATGGGACTTTGGCGGATACCGAACGTGACGGGCACAGGCTTGCATTCAATCAAGCCTTTTTCGAAGCAGGCCTGGACTGGCATTGGGGCGTTGACCGCTATGGGGAGCTGCTGTCGGTCGCCGGGGGTAAAGAGCGTATCAAGTTTTATATTGAGCGTTACTGCCCGGAATATCATAAATCAGCGGATTTTGATGCGATGGTGGTCAAACTGCATCATGAAAAAAACCGGCTTTACACGCAATTGCTGACTACAGGAAAAATCCCTCTACGGCCTGGAGTCAGGCGTTTGCTGCTGGAAGCCAGGGCTGCGGGTTTAAGGCTAGCAATTGCCACTACCACTACGCCAGAAAACGTCACTGCGCTATTGAGCCATACGCTGGGCAAGGATTCGCTTAACTGGTTTGAAGTAATAGCGGCGGGAGATGATGTAACTGCAAAAAAACCCGCGCCAGATATTTACCAGTGGGTATTGCAAAAGATGCAACTCAGGTCCGAGTATTGTTTGGCATTTGAAGATTCGGAAAACGGTATGAAGTCTAGCTCGGGCGCCGGCCTGAAAACAGTAGTAACTATCAATGATTACACGGCATCCCATTGTTTTGACGCGGCCGTCCTGGTATTAAGTGATTTGGGCGAGCCGGAATCTGGTTGCCAGGTGCTGCACGGCATTTTAAGTGGGAGCAACCATGTCAATTTGAACGTGCTGGCCACCCTTTAGGGATGCTTAATTAGATTCACGCAGTTCTTGTGCGAGCAGGGTATTTTCCATAAGCGTGGCGACGGTCATCGGCCCTACGCCGCCAGGGACAGGGGTAATCCATCCGGCACGTTCTTTTGCGGCCGCAAAGCCGACATCGCCACATATTGTGCCATCGGCTAAACGCGTGATACCAATATCGACAACAATCGCACCTGGTTTAATCCATTCACCTTGCACCAATCCTGGTTTGCCGGCCGCGGCAACAACAATATCAGCGCCTGCTACATTGCCGCGTAAATTCTTGGTGTGACGATGACAACTGGTGACCGTGCAGCCTGCCAGCAGCAATTCCAGCGCCATGGGGCGACCCACATGATTAGAAACGCCAACTACTACGGCATTCAAGCCAAGCAGCTCGAGGCCGGTAGACTGCAGCATTTTCATCACGCCAAAAGGCGTACAAGAGCGCAAGGTGGGCTGGCGCACAGCGAGTCGCCCTATATTGAACGGGTGAAAGCCGTCTACATCCTTGACGGGGTTGATGTGCTCAATCACAAATTCATCCTGGATTTGCGCGGGCAAGGGTGATTGCACCAGAATGCCATCCACTTCATTATCGTTATTAAGTTGTTCGATCAGCACCATGAGCTCCGCTTGCGTGGTCGATGACGGCAAATCATAGGCAAGTGAGCGGATGCCGACTTTTTCGCAGGCCAACCTTTTGTTGCGTACATAAATATGTGAAGCGGGATCTGCACCAATAAGTATTACGGCAAGAGTGGGCGCGCGTTTACCTTGTGTCACGCGGGCTTGTACGCGGATTTTCATTTCGTCTAACATGGCGTCAGCAATAGCTTTGCCGTTGATAATTTGGGCGGACATGGCAATGATCATTATTGAAAAACGCTATTTTAACAGGCTATCCTGAAATAATAGAATTGACCACGCGCTGTGTTTGCGCTATATTTCTCGCCCTCGGGGTGTAGCGTAGCCTGGTAGCGCGCCTGCTTTGGGAGCAGGATGTCGGGAGTTCAAATCTCTCCACCCCGACCAAATTTTAGCTGTTAAAGTTGCGTATGGCTTCGCAACACATGCAATGTTCTAGATTGCCCGACAATCTGCCCGTAGCTCAATCGGATAGAGCACCAGCCTTCTAAGCTGGGGGTTACAGGTTCGATTCCTGTCGGGCAGGCCAGTTTCATGACCGGTCAGTGGTGGCTGTAGCTCAGTTGGTAGAGTCCAGGATTGTGATTCCTGTTGTCGTGGGTTCGAGCCCCATCAGCCACCCCATTTCCTTCCCAGCAGCCTTACTGCTGTTGATAGCTTGCATCTTTGCCGCTATAGTGACGCCATGAATTCCCAACAGTTTCAATCCCATTAAGCGTGTCCTGGAAAGTGTATCTCTAGAAAGCTTATCTAATGGACGCACAACATCCTGTTTTAATCATCATTGACGATGACCCGCTTATCACCGACACCTTGCATTTCGTGCTCAGCAAACACTTTGACGTATACGTTGCCGAATCGAGAATCCAGGCCAAAAGTCTGCTAAGGCAACTTGATGCCCCTCCCTCCTTGGCTTTGGTGGATTTGGGTTTGCCCCCAGTGCCACACAAGCCCGATGAGGGCTTCAAGATGATAGGTGAGCTGCTCGCGCATTCGCCAATCATGAAGATATTAGTGCTGTCTGGGCAGAATGAGGAAGCTAACGTCAAGCATGCTTTGGCTTTGGGCGCGGTTGATTTTGTGCCTAAACCTTGCGATGTGGAACGTCTCCATGAGCTATTACAGAATGCGCTTAAACTACAAAATGCCGAGCTGGGTGAAGAGCAGCGCGAGCAACAAAACTGCGGCCTGCTTGGTAACAGTTTACCTATGCAAACGCTGCGCACGCAGATTGGGCAGTTTGCTGATGCCCCCTTCCCGGTATTGATTGAAGGGGAATCCGGCAGCGGCAAGGAACTGGTGGCCAACTGTTTACACCGCTTAAGCCAGCGATCACGTCAGCCTTATCTTTCAGTGAATTGCGCGGCAATTTCTCCTTTGCTAGCTGAATCTATCTTGTTCGGCCACAGCAAAGGTGCTTTTACAGGCGCTGCCAGCTCACATGCCGGTTATTTTGAAGACGCCGGTGAAGGCAGTTTATTCCTGGATGAAATTGGCGAGCTGCCGATGGAATTACAGGCAAAATTACTGCGGGTTCTGGAAAATGGCGAATATCAACGGATAGGGGAAACCCAGACACGCCGTAGCAAAGCACGCATAGTAGCTGCTACTAACCGCGATTTACGTGACGAGGTGCGTTGCGGCCGTTTTCGTATTGACCTCTATCATCGCTTAAGCGTGTTTGCGGTGCGTGTACCACCGTTGCGTGAGCTGGAAGAGGACAGGTATTTGCTGCTGGATCACTTCAGTGAATTTTACGCGCGTGAAACCGCGCAGCAGTCATTCAGTTTCGATCAAAAAGCGCGTCAACGTTGGCTGGGCTATCATTTTCCCGGCAATGTGCGCGAGCTGCGCAACATCATTATCCGGCTCATTGCCAAATATGCGGGACAGTCGGTGAGTGACGCTCAATTGGCGGCGGAGTTGGATCTGGCCGAGCAAATGGCCGCTACTGAATTGCCCTTGATGTCTGACGAGAGCGGCCTGGCGCACTATGCCCATCGTCATTTACAGACGCAGGCCAACGTAAATGTTGACCATGTGTTGCGAGCGTGGGAAAAAGCCTATGTCGATGCGGCGCTAAAAATAACCCACGGCAACCTTAGCCAGGCTGCAAAGTTGCTGGGCATCAATCGCACTACTTTATATAGCCGTATACAGTTACAAGAAGACTTTAAGGGTTAAGGGTGTATTACGCGCATTTTGGCCTTAAGCAGCCCCCTTTCAAAATCACACCGAATACCGAGTTTTTCTTTTCAGGCGGCAACCGCGGTGCAGTGCTCGACGCTTTGATCTATGCGATTACCAGCGGCGAAGGCATTATCAAGGTGGTGGGCGAGGTGGGCAGTGGTAAAACCATGCTGTGCCGCATGCTGCAAACTTTGCTGCCGGAAAAAGTCGAAAGCGTATATCTGGCAAACCCCAGCGTGGCCCCTGAAGATATTTTGCATGCCATCGCTTTCGAGCTGCAGCTGAATTTACCAAAAAATGCAGATCGCTTGCAGGTAATGCATGAATTGCAGCGTTACTTGCTGCAACGCCATGCGGATGGCAAGCAAGTCGTAATTTTTGTGGAAGAAGCGCAGGGCATGCCGCTGGCGACTTTAGAGGAAATCAGGCTGCTTTCCAATTTGGAAACCAAGCACGATAAACTTCTGCAAATCGTGTTATTCGGCCAGCCTGAACTGGATGTTAATCTTAACGAAACCCAGATTCGTCAGCTTAGAGAGCGCATCACCCACAGCTTTAATTTAGGTCCGCTAGAAGAAAAAGAGATAGGCGAATATCTGATTTTCCGCCTGCGGGCTGCGGGCTATTTTGGCCCGCATCTGTTTACCAATAGGGCTATCCGCAAGCTTTCCAAAGCTGCTGAAGGCTTGGTGAGGCGCGTCAATATCCTTGCCGACAAGGCCTTGCTTTCTGCATTTGCAGAAAATCTCTACCAAGTAACGCCCAAGCATGTACGCGCCGCTATCAGGGATAGCGAATTCGGTGCAGAACAAGCCAGGCGGCTGGCAAGCCAGCGTTTGTATGTTGCGGCTGCTGCAACGCTGGTTGTGGGGCTAACGTTGGGGTATTTGCTCAATCAATGGTGGGCAAATAAACCGGCTGAGCTGGGTGAGCAGCGAGTGACGGCATCTCAAGCCGTGCCTGAAAAAAAAGCTGAGACTCTTGTAGCGCAAAAAACAGAAGAAAAAACAGTGGTGCCTGTCACGGCTCAACCTGAAATTAATCAGAGCCAAAATGCTGTGCTAGTTGCAGCTACGCCAGCACAAGCGCTGGCCTCAGCCCTTGTTAACACCAGCACAGTAGTCCAACCTGACGCGCCGCAAGTGCCAGCCTCGGTACCAGTAGTGGAATCCAGCGATATTTTGCAACGCCGGCTCAATGCGGCACAGCATTGGCTTAATCAGCATCCTGCATCTACTGTCACGGTTCAGTTGATGGGTGGCGCTGATGAAAGGCAGATGCGAGCCCAGTTGAAAGCACTTGCCAGCCAGGTTGAATTGGACAAAATTTACTTGTTCCGTACCAAGGTAAGTGGAAAACCTTTTATGATTTTGACTTATGGCAGTTATGCCGCTAGGAATGAAGCAGCGCAAGCCAAGGAAAAATTGCCAAAAACCATACTTGCCTATGGGCCGCATCTGCGAACGATAGGTGGAATATTGGAAGAAATCAAACAATTTCAATAGGTTGCTATTGCAAACTAATCCAGTTTGTGAGATAACAGCGAGGTTGCACTTCTATCAGGGGATTAGTAGGGCAAAAATATGAAAAACACATGGATTATTTTCATCGTGCTTGCTCTAGCAGGCTGTGCGCATGAGTCACGCATTACCCCGTCCTCTGGGCATATTGATGGTCAAACTGATGCCCAGCAAGCCAAGTCTACTGCTGCCGCGATTACAGGCATCCCCAAGCCCGTCACAAGCAATGTCTTTGTCCCGCCACCCAAGCCTAAAGCCAAAGAGCAAACTTACAGCGTTGTTGTAAATGAAGTCCCTGTAAAAGAAATCCTGTTTGCTCTGGCGCGCGAGAGCAAGCTCAATATTGATATTCACCCTGCGATTCAAGGTCGGGTTACGCTCAATGCTGTTGACCAGACTTTGCCAGCCATTCTGGAAAGGCTATCGAAACAGGTCGATTTGACTTACAAGCTTGAAGGTAATGTCCTGAATATAACCCCGGATATGCCAGTTTTAAGATCTTACAAGGTTGATTACGTGAATATGTCGCGCGATACAACTGGATTTATTGGCGTGGCGGCAGAAATTTCCGGTACAGGTAGAAGTGCATCTACAGGGGCATCGGGTAGTTCTGCAAGTACATCAGGTAGTACTGGCACAGCATCTAATAGCTCAAGAACCCAAGTATCAAGCATATCCAAACATCATTTCTGGGAAACCCTGATTCAGAATATCAAAGACATTCTGGCGGAGACTGACAAGGAAGTGATCATCGGTAGAAATGACAATACAGCCCAGTCAGAAATGGCAGTCAATACTGCTGGAGACTATGGTGATGCTGCTGCTGCCTCACCACAACCGGCTAACCTCGGCGTACCCAGAAATACTGTCCAGGAGCGAGAAGCAGTGCGGGCGGAATATAAAACTCTGTTTGCCGCGACAGTGATTGCCAATCAGGAAGCCGGCGTCATCAGCGTGCGTGGAACAAGCAAGCAGCATGAAAAGGTACAGGAATTTCTGGATAAAGTGATGTCCAGCGTCAAACGCCAAGTGTTAATCGAAGCAACCATTGTTGAGGTCCGCTTGAATGATGGTTACCAGGCCGGTATTGATTGGAGTCGGTTAAATAATGCCGGCAACAGTGGATTTACCTTTCAGCAATCATTTACGCCCTCAATTACCTCTAGCTCAAGCAATGTTGCAGCAAGTGCGGGGCTGATTGCAGGCTTCGTCAATGCATCTAGAAATATTAGTGCTTCGATTAGTTTGCTTAAGCAGTTCGGCGACACCAAGGTGTTATCCAGCCCTAAACTGATGGTGTTAAATAACCAAACAGCGGTACTAAAAGTGGTAGATAACCTGGTCTATTTCACGGTGCAGTCTCAAATTTCCCAGGCAACCTCTTTGGGCGGGCAAAACTTACAATCCGTTACGACGACAGCGAACACTGTCCCGGTAGGTGTGGTAATGAGTGTCACACCGCAGATCAATGATGGTGGAGCGGTGAATATCAATGTCAGGCCAACTATCTCCAGTTTGATCAGGTACGTGCCAGACCCAAACCCGCAGATCCTGCCCAGTATAAATCAGGGAATTCCGGAAATCCAGGTGCGTGAGATGGAGTCTATGTTGCAGATCAATAGTGGCAACACGGCGGTGCTTGGAGGCTTGATGCAGGATCAGATTCAACGCAACACCGATAAGGTTCCTGGGTTATCTGATATCCCAGGCATAGGCAGGCTGTTCACCGGACGTAACGATACGAGTAGAAAAACAGAACTGGTTATTTTCCTGCGCCCAACTGTGATTCAGAATGCCAGCCTGGAGAGTGATGAATTACAGTTCTATAGGCAATATTTGCCCTCGCAGCAACTTGAGAAAAGAATCAGCGGAAACGGTTATTAAAGCCCTATGAGCCTGCTAATTAAAGCATTGGAAAAGGCGGAAAAAGGTAAAACGGCCGAAGGCAGCAGCGAGCTTTCGCTTGAGCCGTTAGCTAAACCTGCAGAGGCTTGGTCAGATGATGCGCAGAGGCAGATGAGCCGGCAAGCTGCAGCAACCGTATTTGCAGCTAAAAATGAGCAGAAAAAAAGGCAGCCTTCAAACAAGGGATTATGGATAGGTGCAGCAGCCTTGCTGCTGCTGGTAGTGATAGGCATGCAGTTTTATGCTTATTTTAACTCCTTGAGTCAGCCTGATGTGGTCATGGCAAGATCGCCTGTTGCTCCAGTCGCATCTGCACAACCTCCGGCCAGTCAATCGCTATCGAATCAATCTACAGCACCGCAGCAGACTGCGGACGAAGATAATAAAACTGCTGGTGCTACAGATTTAGCTGCTGGGAATGCGTCATCTTCCCCCAATACTGGCGCGCATGCGCAACAGCAGCGTGAACAAGTCTTAGCAAGCACAGAGCCAGTGGCCAAACTGAAAGAAAGTAGCCAGCTCTTTAATGAGCCGTCAGTCGTCAATCAGGCAGTCAGCACCAAGCAAACCTCACGCTTGGCTCAATCCCAGCAACTGACATTTGGCGAGTCTCTGCAGATGGACCATGAAGCCGTAGTTAAAATAACGCGCAATCAGCCGACCATGGGGGTTAATCCTAATCTGCTGGCTGCCTACCAAGCATTTAATGCGGGTGACGATGCCACGGCACAACACAATTACCGGCAGGTGTTGCAGGGCGATATCCGTAATGTGGATGCGCTATTGGGCATGGCGGCGATTGCCTTTCGCCAGGGCCGCAATAATGATGCGGCAGGCTGGTACGGTAAGGTACTAGAAGTAGAGCCCAGGAACAGCGTAGCGCAGGCTGCAATGATTAGTGCGCTAGTTCAGACTGATCCTGTTAGTAGTGAATCGCGTATCAAAAACTTACTCGCTCAGCAGCCAGAAGCTGCGCATCTATATGCAGCCTTAGGTAATTTATATGCCCAGC
>JBDTOX010000160.1:0-1551 GCA_039933015.1 Methylophilaceae bacterium | reverse complement strand
GGGTAAGTGAGGTGTGGGGCGCGTCGCATTGACTGCGCTGATCAATTCAGTATCGGTATCGCCCTTGCTTACTGTTGCATAGGGCGTTTCTTGTTGCGCTATTCCGTTCGGCAAATCGCGCTTGGCAGGAGTTCTGCTATTGTGCGATCACAAAGCCAATAGCGTTGCGCAAATATGCGTTTGCGTAACGCATCAGGCGCGTACCGAATGGCTGGTGTGGCTTTGACGCAGAGGGGCAAAGCCCACTATTGTTTGGGCGTAAACTTGAAACGACAAACGTTGCCGCCGCTCGCCATGCATTCCTGATGATCGATCTTGCTATCGGTGAACGTGGACAACAGCGCCAGATCGAACTGGCATACCTCCGGGTGCTTGATGGCGAGATTATGAAAAACGCAGTTATCTGCTTCTATCGTGGGCGCGCCATCCACGACCTTAACGCTTTTCGTGTTGTATCCAAGCTGTTCCATGATCTCGGAAAGCTTCTCGACCTTTTGCTGCTGGTTTTCCAGCCCGGCATATTGGCGGCGCAGCTGTTGAGCGACTTCTGACCCAATGGTGTCCATGCGTTCGCGCAGTCCTTCCGCCCCAGACTCCTGCTTGATGGATTCGACTATCAATTGGGCGAACCAGGAGTAATGGCGCGGGAAAAGCTCCTTGCCCGCGTCAGTCAGGACGTAAAGTTGCTCCGGCCGTCCACCCGACGGACGGGTCGCGCCCTGGCTGACCAAGCCGTCGTTTTCCAGCGCGGCCAGGTGCTGCCGGATGGCATTGCGGGTGATCTCAAGCCGCTTGGAGAGTGCGTCTACCGTCAAACCGCCCTTGTCCTTGAGCAGCATATTTAATAACTCTTGCTGACGAGTTCCCAATATTGCAAGCATATAACCTCCTTTGAAACCAGGAACGCCCACTTCCTGGAATCGTCTTGTCTTGACCTTAACTAAATTTTATACCCTATTATTCAATAACACACTTAAAACATATATTACTTTACAAAGTATTTTTATTGTTTTAATCTGCAGTTGTCTATTTCTTAAGGCTATGAGAAGTAGGTCAAGATAAGCAAACGCCTTTAATTTATTTATATGGAGAATGCATCATGGACAAATTCAACGTAACGACAGCGACAACGGATGAGGATTCTGCGGACATCAATCCACGTCGACAATTTTTCGCTAAAACTGGTCTGTTTTCACTTGGTGCGCTTGCGGCCATAACGCTTGGCCAGTCAACTCCTGGATGGGCGGCAACCAAGTCGACATCAACTCACGATGACATCGCAATACTTAATGGCGCACTTGCTTCTGAATACCAGGCGATTGCGGCGTATCAGGTTGGTGCAGAATCAGGCTTGCTGCAAAAACCGATACTCGATGTGGCGGTCAAGTTCCAAGGGCATCACAAAGCGCACGCGCAAGTGCTGTCCGGCACGATTGAAAAACTGGGAGGCAAAGCGGTGAAGACGAAAACTATTGCCGAATACGCATTCCCGGTCGATCAGTTGAAATCGCAAGCTGATGTACTGCAATTTGCTGCCGGGCTGGAAAAGGG
>JBDTOX010000159.1:0-23455 GCA_039933015.1 Methylophilaceae bacterium | reverse complement strand
TTCTGAAGACCTGAAATGGGCTTGATTTCTGTCAACTCATTTTAGGACGGGACAGCCTAATCAGATCAAATTAATGGTCGTGATGATCATGGCCATGTTTACTATGACCATGGCGTTTGCCATGCTTTCTCTTATAGTGCCTGTGGTCGCCGCCTTCATACCCGCCAGCTTGAGCCCTTACATTGCTCTCCGAGACACTTTTACCGACTACTGAGCCCGCCGCACCTCCAACACCAGAGCCGATCAACCCTCCGGTATTACCACCCATGGACTGACCTACTGCCGCGCCTGCACCACCACCGACTGCGCCACCAACAACAGCACCCGTTCTGCCACTACCTTTTGTGGTCACGGCAGCTCCTGTGCCACCGCCTACTGCACCGCCGATGATACCTCCGGTGTTACCACCGACTGCCTGGCCAATCGCGGTGCCGGCTACTGCTCCTAGTCCACCACCGACCGCCGTGTTGACATCACTTCCTGCGGCTAGCGCACCGGTACTGACTGCCAAGAGCACGGTTATAAAAGACTGGGTGATTTTCATACTTTTTTCCTTAATTAATAGATTGCGTACATCCTGTGCCGGAACTTATTTTACCCGCATTCCTGCCTGCGCCCCGCTATCTGGCGAGAGTATGAAAGGACCGCCGCGTTCGTCGCTCGCAGCCAATACCATGCCTTCGGACAGGCCAAATTTCATTTTGCGTGGTGCCAAGTTAGCGACCATTACGGTCAAACGTCCTACCAACGTGGCAGGGTCGTAAGCCGACTTGATACCGGCAAATACCTGACGCGGCTTTTCCTCGCCAATGTCCAGAGTCAGCTTGAGCAACTTCTCGGCACCTTCCACATGTTCGGCATGAATGATTTTGGCGATGCGCAGATCAACCTTGGTGAAATCATCAATACTTATGTATTCAGCTTCGGCCTCAGGCATAGCAGCAGTTTGGGTTGCAGCAGGCACTGTGGCTTGCAGATTTTCTTTATTGGCTTCGGTCATGGCTTCAATCTGTTTAGGGTCGATACGGGTAACAAGGTGTTGATAGGTTTGAATGCTATGTTTGTCTGCAAGCGCGGTCCCTGTGTCCGCCCAAGTCAGCGGTGCAATATTCAGGAATTCCTCGATGGCTGCCGCGAGTTGGGGTAATACCGGCTTAAGATATAGCGTAAGTAGCCGGAACATTTCTAGCGCTTCCGAGCACACCCTGTGCAGACTTTCTTGTTTGTCTTCATGCTTAGCCATTTCCCACGGCGCATTTTCAGCCACATAGCCGTTGGCTTTATCAGCCAGCGTCATAATTTCGCGCAGTGCCCGTCCGTAATCCCGGTTCTCGTAACTTTCAGCAAGGGTGCAAGCCGCTGTGCGCATTTCGTCGATCACCGTATTTTGACCAGCGGCGCGCAGCTTGCCATCAAAACGCTTACTAATAAAACCGGCACAACGGCTGGCGATATTGATGTATTTGCCGACCAAGTCAGAATTTACGCGCGCGGTAAAATCTTCCAGATTAAGGTCGATGTCTTCCATTGAGCTGTTCAGTTTGGCCGCATAGTAATAACGTAAATACTCGGGGTTCTTTACATGTTCCAAATAGCTGCAGGCCGTAATAAACGTACCGCGTGATTTGGACATTTTCTCGCCATTCACTGTAAGAAAGCCATGGGTGAATATCTTTGTAGGTGTCCGATATCCGGAGTTTTCCAATACTGCGGGCCAGAAAAGAGCATGGAAATACAGTATGTCTTTACCGATAAAGTGATAAAGCTCGGTGTTGGATCCATGCTTCCAGTATTCATCAAAATTCAGCCCTTTATCGGCACACAGCTTCTTGAAGCTAGCCATGTAGCCAATAGGGGCATCCAGCCACACATAGAAATACTTGCCGGGTGCATCAGGAATCTCGAAACCGAAATATGGCGCATCACGTGAGATATCCCAATCAGAAAGCCCCGACTCGAACCACTCACCCATTTTATTCGCAGCTTCGGCCTGTAGCGTACCGGAGCGTGTCCAGTCCTTGAGGAAACCA
The DNA here is from genome assembly GCA_039933015.1 of Methylophilaceae bacterium. Lineage (GTDB taxonomy): Bacteria > Pseudomonadota > Gammaproteobacteria > Burkholderiales > Methylophilaceae > JBDTOX01. The sequence continues at coordinate 21,425 of JBDTOX010000159.1, read as the reverse complement.
GCACATTCAGAAAGCTTGAAGAAATAGTGCTCGGTTTCCTTGCGTACAGGTGCAGCGCCAGAAACGGCAGAGTACGGATTAATCAGTTCAGTCGGGCCGTAGGTGGTGCCGCAGACTTCGCATGAATCGCCATACTGGTCTTTGGCATGGCATTTTGGGCATTCACCCTTGATGTAGCGGTCTGGCAAAAACATCTGCTTGACCGGGTCAAAAAATTGCTCGATGTGTTTGCTGGCTATTTTACCGTTGGCTTTGAGTGCCTTGTAAATTCCACTGGAAAGCTCACGGTTTTCTTCAGAATTGGTGGAGTAGTAGTTATCAAATTCCACCAGAAAACCGGCAAAGTCGGCACTGTGCTCGGTGTGGACACGCTCAATCAACTGCTCCGGCGTGATGCCTTCCTTCTCCGCGCGCAGCATGATGGGCGTGCCGTGGGTATCGTCGGCACACACATAATGCACGGTATGTCCTTGCATTTTCTGGAAGCGCACCCATATATCACTCTGAATATATTCAACCAGATGGCCCAGGTGAATACTGCCATTGGCATAAGGTAGCGCTGAAGTTACGAGAATTTTGCGGGTCATGTATGGTTAGAGGCTTAATTTTTAAAGTTAGATTCACGGTAAGCGGACATTTTATCAAATGACGTAGGGTTACACATAAGCTAAAATCGCGTTCTGATCGAAATCACCGCATTACTTAAGCAATATCACTAGGAATATAAAGTATGTCCATCTCGGAATTGCAGGTCCAAACCGCTCTTAAAGAAATCTCTGATCCCAATACTGGCAAGAATTTTATCGCCAGCAAGTCCGCCAAGAATATCCGTATCGACGGCAACAACGTTATGCTGGATATCGTGCTGGGTTACCCCGCCAAATCCGTTATGGCAGAGATTCAAATGCTGGTACAGAATAAACTCAAGACGCTGCCTGAAGTTGGCAGCATATTGGTCAATGTCAGCAGCAAGGTCGTTGCCCATAGTGCGCAACGCGGCGTGCAGCTACTGCCAAATGTAAAGAACATTATCGCCGTGGCATCCGGCAAAGGCGGAGTCGGCAAATCCACCACCGCCGTCAACTTGGCGCTGGCATTGGCTGCCGAAGGCGCTTCGGTCGGCATCTTGGATGCCGACATCTACGGACCTAGCCAGCCACTCATGTTAGGCATCACCGCACGTCCGGAAAGTGCCGATGGCAAAAGCATGGAACCGCTGGAGCGCTACGGCATCCAGGCCATGTCCATAGGCTTCCTGGTGGATATTGATACGCCTATGGTATGGCGCGGCCCGATGGTGACAGGCGCCCTGGAACAATTGCTACGCGAAACACGCTGGAAGGACCTGGATTACCTGGTCATCGACTTGCCACCAGGTACGGGCGATATCCAACTGACCTTATCGCAAAAAATACCGGTAACCGGCGCCATTATCGTCACGACACCACAAGACATCGCACTGCTCGATGCGCGTAAGGGATTGAAGATGTTTGAAAAAGTCGGCATCCCGATTTTAGGCATCGTAGAAAACATGAGCACACATATTTGCTCCAAGTGCGGGCATGAAGAACATATTTTCGGCGCCGGCGGGGGTGCCGTGATGTGCAAGGATTACAATGTTGACCTGCTGGGCAGCCTGCCATTAGATATTCGTATTCGTGAACAGACCGATAGTGGCACGCCCACCGTGGTGGCGGAACCAGATAGCCAGATTGCAGGCATTTACAAACAAATCGCCCGCACCGCGGCGATTAAGCTGTCGGAAAAAGCGCTGGACTACAGCAGTAAATTTCCGAATATCGTGATTCAGAGCACCTGAACGTATAGATAAAAAACGGGTGCCGCTTCACATAAGTGGCACCCGTTTTTATCATTCGCTTTATGGGATAAACAAGCCGCACCTGCGTAGTGAAGTTTACGCTACGCTTACGCCACAGCAATAAATATCCACGCCATTCTTGGGTGTAATTGCAGTTGCCGGTATAGCTAACCCTGCACGCCAATCATTGACCGCCTGCTGCTTACCCGCACCGCTCACCATAAACAACACTTCCTGTGCTGCGCTCAACTTCGAGGAAGACACTGAAACCCGCTCTGGTGGAGGTTTTGGAGCATTTTCCACAGAGATGGTCGCGCTGCCATCGTCCCAAGCCTGGCCTGGGAATAAGCTGGCAGTGTGGCCATCTTCACCCAAGCCGAGCAATACGAGATCAAAATCTATATTTGCCAGCACCTCCGCATAGGCCGCTGCGCCTTTCCTGGAACCCAGTTCAGCAGGAATTGAGTGAATCTGGTTAGCCGGAATAGTCACATGATTCAGCCAGGCTTGCTCTGCCATCAGGCTATTACGGTCAGCATGGCCAGAGGACAAGCAACGCTCATCGCCGTAGTAAATATGCCACTTAGTCCAATCCGTATTAATAGATCGAAGCAGTTCGTAGACACTCTTAGGCGTAGTGCCACCAGCGAGCGCTACAATGAATCGACCACGGCTCGCAATTGCACGCTCTGCGGATTTAACAACATAGTTTGCTGCAGCCTTGTTTAATTCTTCCTGAGTCATAAAAGTTTGCCAGCGGCAGAGCTGAGTATTTTTGCCGCTGAGTAAGCTTGAGTTTTGCATCGATTTAATACCTTTACGCTATAATTTGGATTGTTACTAAACATTAATAAATACCATAACTCTACACAATAGAATAATGGCTCGTCATCCTCATCAAGGAAAAATGCAATGAAACTAGCAATGATTGGCCTAGGGAAAATGGGCGGCAACATGACAACCCGATTGCTCCGCAGCGGGATTGAAGTAGTCGGTTATGACCGTAATTTAGATGCGGTTAATCAACTGATCGCAAAAGAAGGCATGGTTGGCGCCAAATCTGTTGCAGATGCCGTCAGCAAGCTCCCTGGTCAGCGCATTGTCTGGCTCATGCTGCCCAGCGGCACACCTACTGAAAACCAGATTTTAGAACTCATACCCCTGCTGAATCAAGGTGACATCATTATTGATGGCGGCAATTCCAACTACAAACACAGTCAACGGCGCGGCGCATTGCTGGCTGAACATGGCATCGGCTTCATGGACGCCGGTACTTCTGGCGGCATCTGGGGTCTGGATAATGGCTACTGCCTGATGGTGGGTGCGACTCCAGCAATCGCTAAAACCGTAGAACCCATCCTTATTGCACTGGCACCAGCGGCAGAGCGTGGCTGGGCGCATGTAGGGCCAGTCGGCTCCGGCCATTTTACCAAGATGATACACAACGGCATTGAATACGGCATGATGCAGGCGATGGCTGAAGGACTGGATTTATTAAAAGGGAAAGAAGAATTTAACCTCGATTTGGCGCAAATCACTGAACTCTGGCGCCATGGCTCAGTTGTACGTAGCTGGCTGTTGGATTTAACAGCAGAGGCGTTGCAGCACGACCAGGACCTGGGCGATGTAGCACCTTATGTGGCGGACTCCGGCGAAGGCCGCTGGACGGTGGTGGAAGCCGTAGAACAGGGCGTGGCAGCGCCTGTGCTGACAATAGCCCTGCAAATGCGCTTTGCTAGCCAGGATGACGATGGCTACAGCTATAAATTACTATCCATGATGCGCAATGCCTTTGGTGGTCACGCAGTTAAAGCATCTGAAAAATAACTCAGCATCGATAATTTTGCATTGACCACTTTTATTGTTTAATGCCTGATTGCGTAATAGGCCTTTATTGCTTAATAAAATTCTCTTACCATACTGTCTTTTGTGCGATGCTAGGATTGTGCTAGCCTGCACGCTGACCAACTCTTCACTTATCACAAGCGTTCTAATTAAAACGCTGAAATTATGAAAGCTTCGGAATCATGCTCCCATTAGACCCCTGTACACTCGTTATCTTCGGCGCCAGTGGTAATCTTTCCCGCATCAAACTCATGCCGGGACTTTATCGTCTGGAACTGGCTGGCAGATTGCCAGAAAAAGCGGCAATTTTATCTATAGGCAGAGAAGTACGCAGCCGTGAACAGTGGCAAAAGGAGGTCCTGGGGATGCTGGAAGCCAAGCTCCCCGAGGGGCTGGATAAGGAAGTATTGACGCGTTTCATGGCCCGCATGCATTACCATGCCAACCCTCCTGGCGACCAAGACGCTTATCAGCGTTTACAGCAGACGCTCGACGATAATACGGTTTTCCCACCCAATATTGTTTTCTATATGTCTGTCCGGCCTGCAGAATTCCCCGGAATTGTTGACCAGGTAGGCAACGTAGATCTGTTGAAACAGGAAAAAGGCTGGCGCCGCGTAGTTATTGAAAAGCCGTTTGGCCATGATTTAACCAGTGCCCAGACTTTGCAGCGCTCACTCTACAAGCATCTGAATGAGCCACAAATTTACCGGATCGACCACTATCTGGGTAAAGGCACCGTCCAGAACATCATGGTGCTGCGCTTTGCCAACATGCTGCTGGAGCCCGTCTGGAACCACCATTACATCGACCATGTACAAATTACCCACTCCGAAACCCTGGGCGTAGGTGACCGAACGCAGTTTTACGAGAATACCGGTGCGCTACGCGACATGATTCAAAGCCACTTGTTGCAACTGATTGCATTGGTCGCCATGGAAGCCCCGGCCAATATATCACCTGAAAGCCTGCGTGATGAGAAGGTAAAAGTACTCAAAGCCATACGCCCCATCACGGAAGATATCGTTCATGAACATGCATTCCGTGGCCAATATGCCAGCGGCACGATTGATGGCAAGCCTGTGCCAGGTTATGCAGAAGAACCGGGCGTAGCAGCAGACAGTGTGGTTGAAACCTATGCCGCACTTAAGCTCTACATTGACAACTGGCGTTGGGCTGGTGTGCCCTTCTACGTAAGCACAGGCAAACGCCTGGCCAAGGGCAGCTCAGCTATTGCGATACGCTTTAAAAATCCTCCTCAGGATTTATTACGCACGCGTTGCGACAAGCCCTCGCCTCCCAACTGGATCATGCTGGGTATCCAGCCGGATGATTCGTTGAAGATGGAATTGCAGGTGAAAGTACCTGGACATGATTTGTCTACGCGTACCATCAGCCTGGATGCTGGCTATAAAAATGATGGCGATGAAGATTACGATGCCTATGAAAGCTTGCTGCTTGATGTCATCGAAGGCGACCAGTCACTCTTCCTGCGCATGGATGAAGTAGAAGGGGCTTGGCGCGTAGTCGACCCTATCATCAAGAAATGGGCCGAAGAGCGCGATTCCATTGCCAAGTATGCAGCCGGCAGCCAGGGGCCAAGTGGCACCCATAAGCTGTTTGATAAAGAAGACCAATTCTGGCGCCATTCCATAGAAAAAGGTGGCGCTGACGTGGAGCCCTTTTAGACCCAACGCCCATTAAAAAATCCGGCTTATGCCGGGCTGGATGTCTTAAAGCCGCTGTAAACCCCTTGTCGAGGGCGTCTTACAGCGGCTTTGACTTTCTGCCAATTAGCTGACAATTAATTCCGGCTTACTAAATTTCATCCCCAAAAATCAGCCACGCACTTTATAATGCGTTTCCGTTTTAATTAACCAGCTTCAATTACTTAGCGTGCAAACCCAATGAGCATTAAATCCGACAAATGGATACGCCGCATGGCTGAAAGCCACGGCATGATCGAGCCTTTCGAGCCTGGACAAGTCAAACAAGCCAACGGCCAAAAACTGGTGTCTTATGGCACATCGAGCTATGGCTACGATATCCGCTGCTCCAGCGAATTCAAACTGTTTACCAATCTGAACAGCACGATTGTCGACCCAAAGAATTTCGATCCCAACTCCTTCGTCGAGGTTAATGCCGACTATTGCATCATCCCGCCAAATTCCTTTGCGTTGGCGCGTACCGTGGAATACTTCCGCATCCCGCGTAATGTGTTGACCATCTGCTTGGGCAAATCGACCTATGCACGTTGCGGCATTATCGTGAATGTCACCCCATTCGAGCCTGAATGGGAAGGTTACGTCACCCTGGAATTCAGCAACACCACTCCGCTACCTGCAAAAATCTACGCTAACGAAGGCTGCGCCCAAGTGCTGTTCTTCGAGGCCGATGAAGATGATGTGTGCGAAACCTCGTACAAAGACCGCGGCGGTAAGTATCAGGGCCAGGTAGGCGTCACCTTGCCCAAGATTTAATCTCATCGACTTTAATCGCCAAGCCCTTGTCACGACACAAGATCGTGCTATATTCCGCTCCTTGCATTTTTGCAGGCAACCTCTAGGAGGCCTCAATGAAATTCCGTTTTCCCATTGTCATTATTGACGAAGACTTCCGCTCCGAAAACTCATCAGGCCTGGGCATACGTGTACTGGCCAAAGCCATTGAGGATGAAGGTTTTGAAGTACTTGGCGTCACCAGTTATGGTGATTTGACCTCGTTTGCGCAACAGCAAAGTCGCGCTTCGGCCTTTATTCTGTCGATTGATGACGAAGAGTTCATTGAAGGCTCGCAAGATGCGCTGGATAGCCTGCGCAAATTTGTCGATGAAATCCGCTATCGCAATGAAGAGATCCCAATTTTCCTGCACGGTGAAACGCGAACCTCGCGCCATATCCCCAATGAAATCCTGCGCGAACTCAACGGTTTTATTCATATGTTTGAAGATACGCCGGAGTTCATTGCACGTTATATCTTGCGTGAAGCCCGTACCTATCTAGACAGCCTGCCTCCGCCCTTCTTCCGTGCGCTTGTACAATACGCAGCAGATGGCTCCTATTCCTGGCACTGCCCTGGGCATTCTGGCGGTGTGGCATTCCTGAAATCCCCAGTAGGTCAGATGTTCCACCAGTTTTTTGGTGAGAACATGCTACGTGCCGATGTTTGTAACGCTGTGGATGAACTCGGTCAGCTACTGGATCACACCGGCCCGGTCGCCGCCTCTGAACGTAATGCAGCGCGCATTTTCAACTGCGACCATTTGTATTTCGTGACTAACGGTACTTCAACTTCGAATAAAATCGTCTGGAACTCTACTGTAGCGCCTGGCGATATTGTAGTCGTTGACCGCAATTGCCATAAATCCGTATTGCACTCCATCATCATGACGGGGGCTATCCCGGTTTTCTTGATGCCCACACGCAATCACTTTGGCATCATCGGGCCTATCCCGAAAGAAGAGTTCGAGTGGGAAAACATCAAGAAAAAGATCGAAGCAAATCCTTTTGCCATCGATAAAAATGCTAAACCGCGTGTACTCACGATTACGCAGTCCACCTATGACGGCGTGTTGTATAACGTTGAAGAAATTAAAGAAATGCTTGATGGCAAAATTGACACCTTGCATTTTGATGAAGCCTGGCTGCCGCATGCGACTTTCCATGACTTCTACGGGGATTACCATGCGATTGGCGCAGACCGCCCACGCTGCAAGGAATCCATGGTGTTCTCGACACAGTCTACGCACAAATTACTGGCGGGCTTGAGCCAAGCCTCGCAAATTCTGGTACAGGATGCTGAAGAAAATAGCCTTGATCGCGATGTATTCAATGAGGCCTATCTGATGCATACCTCGACCAGTCCGCAATATTCGATCATTGCCAGTTGTGATGTGGCTGCAGCCATGATGGAGGCTCCGGGCGGTACGGCACTGGTGGAAGAATCCATTATGGAAGCACTGGATTTCCGCCGCGCCATGCGCAAGGTAGACGAAGAATGGGGTGCAGACTGGTGGTTCAAGGTCTGGGGGCCTAATGACCTTTCTGAAGAAGGCATAGAAGAACGTGCATCCTGGATGCTGAAGGCGGGTGAGCGTTGGCATGGCTTTGGCAACTTGGCCGAAGGCTTCAATATGCTGGACCCGATCAAGGCCACGATTATTACCCCAGGGCTTGATGTAGAAGGCGACTTTTCTGATGAATTTGGCATTCCTGCCGCCATTGTGACCAAGTACCTGGCTGAGCACGGCGTCATTGTTGAAAAGACTGGCCTCTATTCATTCTTTATCATGTTTACCATCGGCATCACCAAAGGTCGCTGGAACACCATGGTGGCGGCGCTACAGCAATTTAAAGATGATTACGACAAGAATCAGCCGCTCTGGAAAGTGTTGCCGGAGTTTGTAGCCAAGCAACCGCGCTACGAGCATATCGGCCTGAAGGATCTGTGCACACAAATTCATGGCATATACAAAACGAATGATGTTGCCAGGTTAACTACTGAAATGTATCTTTCTAACATGGTACCAGCCATGAAACCGACGGATGCATTCGCCAAGATGGCGCACCGTGAAATTGACCGTGTAGTGATTGACGAGTTGGAAGGCCGTATCACCGCAGTATTGCTGACGCCCTATCCGCCGGGTATTCCACTGTTAATTCCAGGTGAGCAGTTTAATAAAATTATCGTCAACTACCTAAAGTTTGCCCGTGACTTTAACGAGCGTTTCCCTGGCTTTGAAACAGACGTTCACGGCTTGGTAAAAAAAGTAATTGATGGAAAATCAATGTACTACGTTGATTGTGTAGCGCAGTGACTCTCACCATCAGCGCCGGATTTTAGCGGCGCTGATAAGTAATGTAGTTAAAACGTAAGCCTTGCGCATTGGCATGCTTTTCCCGCGAGATTTCTTGCCATTCTGCAAGATCAAAGGCGGGGAAAAACACATCGCCCGCAAACGTGGCGTCGATTTCAGTTATATAAAGCTTATTCGCCAATTTCAAACCGTCAAGATATAGCTCTGCTCCGCCAATCAGAAATGCTTCTTCATCGTTGCCACATAGCTCAAGAGCCTGCTGAAGCGAAGTTGCTACCAGTGCGCCAGGTACAGCATAATCAGGATTGCGCGTGACAATCACAGTTGTCCGGCCCGGCAGCAGGCGGTTGAGCGACTCATAGGTTTTACGACCCATGATGATATGATGACCTGTAGTAAGTGTCCGAAAACGCTTCAGGTCCTCCGGCAAATGCCAGGGCAATGTATTTTTAATACCGATTACACGGTTGTGGGCGACAGCGGCAATAAGGGAAAGAGATGACATAATTACAATTATAACTTGGGCTGAAAGGATAAATTCCGCTGGTTAATCAAAGATGCACTTTATTGCCCCACTTGCCCTATCATTTGTACTTTCCTCACTCGGTATATCACCTTCACTTGAGCATTACGTTCACGTTTGATTTAGAAACGGAATAAAAGACTTGCAGATTGCCTATCCTAAATCGTTTTTGAAGCTTTTGCTGATTGGCTTCGCACTCGCTATGCTGCCGCTGCTGTTTGCATTTGGTAATGCAGCACTCTATCTTGACCGCTTGGCTGATCAAAGCCGCAGTACCGTTACCCAAGCCGTGCAAGCTACTCGTACCAGCCGCGTTTTAGTTGAACAGCTGATGTTAATGGAGCGCAGTGCGCGCCAATATTTTGTGTTGCATGATGTCCTGATGCTGGACAACTACACCCATGCTCACGAAAAATTCAACTTGTCCATTCAGCAGCTAGCGATATTGCCCATAGGCCAAGACCAGAAGCACTCGCTGGACAAACTGGCCAAGCGGGAACTTGCGCTTTACCATGAAGTGATGGCGCAGGCACTAGAAGCCATGTCCCCACAGACGTTGATCGCCCAGTTCATGGATTTGTCTGACCAGGCGCAAAATATTCTGGCCGAAAATAATCGCCTGATAGATCGTGAATCGGCTGCACTGGCACAAACCGCCGAGCGCACACAGCAAATGATGTTCTGGCAGACGCTTACATTGCTGCCAGTGGCGCTATTGGTTGCAGTTGTTATCACCTTCCTTGTAGCCCAGCCTATCCGGCGCATGGATGCGGCGATACGTCGTCTGGGTGAAGGCCAATATAGCGATCCTATCACTATTGATGGGCCAGGTGATTTACGTGCATTAGGTGAACGCCTCAACTGGTTACGGGCACAACTGGAAGAGTTGGATCAGGAAAAGCAGCGGTTTCTTCGCCATGTTTCGCATGAATTAAAAACACCGTTAACTGCGATTCGCGAAGGTAGCGAATTATTAAGAGATGAAGTGGGCGGCACGCTCAGCCCTCAGCAGCGCGAGATAGCCAGCATCTTGCGCGAGAACAGTCTGCGCCTGCAAAAAATGATAGAAACTTTGCTGCATTACACCGCAGCACAATTCCAGAAACCGCAATTGAAGACGCAAGAAGTCGAACTTGCTGCATTGATGGACGAAATACTCGACAGCTACGCATTGACCCTCAGGAGCAAACAGATTCAGATACTGCGGGATTTTCACGTCACCAGCATGGTAGGAGATCGTGAGAAACTATATACAGTGTTTGATAATCTACTTTCAAACGCAATTAAATACACACCACATAATGGCAAAATTCATCTCAATATCAAGCAAAAAAACCAAGCCTCCATCATCGAAGTCCACGATGGGGGGCCCGGCGTAATGGCAGCGGATCGCGCACGGCTGTTCGACCCTTTTTACCGGGGCAATGGCATTTACGAGAGCCTGGTTAATGGTACTGGTCTAGGGCTATCCATTGCCAAAGAATATGTAGATGCGCATGGAGGAGAAATATCCCTGCTATCATCGGAACACGGTGCGCACTTTCGTGTGCGTTTGCCATTGCAACCTATTTTGTTGGATGCTGTTCCAACAGAGTCCACACTTGGAACTTGAGTCCTATGCATAAATCCATATCCATCCTTGCCCTGCTCTCTGTATTGCTGCTCAATGCGTGCGCCAGCCTGCCCAAGAGCGCGAATGAAAACACTCCCCCGACGGCGACCAGCGCACCTCCGCCTCTTGCCAGTGACAGTCTGCTGGAATATTCCGGCAGATTTATGGAGCTTTCTGCGGAAGCCCAGAAAAAAGAACTCGCGCAAATCAATGAGGGCCTGAGCCAGAATAAGTCCGATTTCAACTATCGCATGAAGGCCGCCATCATCTACGCTATCCCCGCCAGCCGCTTACGGGATGTGAATAAGGCCCAAGTCTTGCTTGATGAATTGATACGGGACAAAACCCTGGATAAACGGCGCAAAACCCTAGCAATCATTCTCAAAGATTACATGAGTGAAAACGGCAAGTCTGTGGATGAAAGTAACAAACTCTTGAACGAAAATAACAAACTTACTCAAAAAGTGCGTGACGAGCAAAAACGCGCTGATACCTTGCAACAAACGCTGGATGATTTGAAAACCATTGAGAAAACCATGGTGGATCGAGAGTTTGGAGTACACAAATGATCCCGTCTGCACAAAAAATCCTGACGGTAGATGACGACCAGGACATCCTTAAACTGCTCGGGATGCGGCTTAAAGCCGCGGGCTATCAGGTGGTATCTGCAAGCTCGGGCGAGGAGGCCCTGGCACAAATTGCTGTCAGCCGACCGGCGCTTGTTATCAGCGATTTACGTATGCCTGATATGGATGGTCTGGCCTTGTTTGATGCGATCCATCAGACCGATCCGGCTTTGCCGCTGATCATGCTGACGGCTCACGGCTCCATTCCTGATGCGGTAAATGCCACCCAGCGTGGCGTCTTTGGCTTTTTGACCAAGCCCTTTGACAGCAAGCTCCTGCTGCAACAGGTAGAAGCAGCATTACGTATGGGGGCGGGTTCACAGGCCATGGCCGACAACGATAACCCAACCTGGCGACGCATGATCGCAACCCGTAGCCCGCTAATGGAGAACCTGCTGGGCCAAGCCAAACTAATGGCGGCATCCGATGCCAGCGTTCTCATCCAGGGAGAAAGCGGCTCAGGGAAGGAGCTGTTGGCACGTGCAATCCATGCAGCCAGCCCGCGTCATAACCGGCCTTTTATTGCAATTAATTGCGGGGCTATTCCTGAAGCCCTGCTCGAATCAGAACTCTTCGGACACAGCAAGGGCGCTTTTACCGGAGCACTACGCGACCATAAGGGCCTGTTCCAAAGTGCCGATGGCGGCACCCTGTTTCTGGATGAAATCGGCGATATGCCGCTCCCTCTGCAAGTCAAGCTATTACGCGCGTTGCAGGAGCGTGTCATCCGGCCAGTAGGTGCGAACGCAACGATTGCTATTAATGTACGCGTGATTTCCGCAACTCATCGCAACCTGGCTGAAGAAATGAAGTCCGGGCGTTTCCGTGAAGATCTCTACTATCGCATCAATGTCGTTGGGCTGGAGATTCCGGCACTCGCTGCCAGACGCGAAGATATATCTCTGCTTGCCAACAACTTCCTGCAAACCTTGAGTGACAAATACACCAAGAATCTCAATGGCTTTGCGCCAGAAGCTATGGAATTGCTGATCGCCGCACCCTGGCCAGGAAATGTGCGGCAATTGCAGAATATTGTCGAACAGACCGTAGTACTATCCACTACGCCATTGATACCTGCTTCACTGGTACAAAAGGCTTTGCAGAACGATATTGGAGGCATTGTTTCGTTTGAGACGGCGCGTAAGAACTTTGAGCGCGAATATCTGGTAAAGCTTCTGAAAGCTACTAACGGCAGCGTCACCCAAGCCGCACGCCTTGCTCAGCGCAATCGAACCGAGTTTTACAAGCTGCTACAGCGACATCAACTGACCCCCGCCCTATTTAAAAACGACAACCCGGCAAGTTGATGTCGGGTAACAGAGACATAAAAATACATTTATATACAGTCACCTGAAAAGCACCCCCACCTACCTGTCGCCATCCGGTGACAGCTCACACACTCTGAAACTCCCTTAAAAAACTATTAACTATATGATTTATATTAATAAACATAACATGGCATAGTGCTTGCTACTACTCTACAACAGCATATTTAGAAGAGTACATGAATCATGCAAAAACAGCATTATGAAAAGAGGCTCACACGCACTCGTGCTCTTACTTTCATAGCTGCGCTGACTTTTGCTGGCACTAGCCTTGAAACGGTAGCTTTTGGTACGGCAGACGACATGCTCCAAGCCCCATTGGAATCAGAATTCAAAAAGCTCGACACCAATCATGACGGCAAACTTTCACATAAAGAAACAGCTCGCGACAAGGATTTCAGAGGCCACTTTGATCGTGCGGATAGCAATAACGATGGTGTGCTTGTAAGTGAGGAATATAGCAACTACAAAAGTGCAGCCCAGCAAAAGCGTGTGGAAGAATTTTTTGATGACAGTAGCGTGACCGCCAAAATAAAAGCCGAACTGATTAAAGATGCCGGAATGAAAGGCCTAAACATCAGTGTGGAAACGCACAAGGGTCTAGTCATTCTCAGTGGATTTGTAGATAACCATCAGCAGATGCGGCGCGCTGTAGAGATAGCGTCCGGCATCCGCGGCGTGGAATCGGTTAAAAATGCTTTGGTAGTTAAAGGATAAGTTATGCAAATCAGTCAGTTGTTTCAGACCCTGTATATGAAAGTGCTTATGACCGCATGCGTCGGTGCACTAAGCATGCCAGTAGCGGCTCGCGATGGCTACGGCATAGATGGTAGTTCGGTGATCGGCGGCGCACTCGGCGGTGGTGCAGGTGCAGCAGTTGGTTCTGCTGTGGGTGGACGCAATGGCGCCATTCTGGGTAGCGCAGTAGGCGCAGCCGCTGGTGTTGCGATTGCGACACCTCAACCCATCTATCGCACGGAATATCGTTATCGCAATAATTACCGCGGCGATGACCATGGCTGGCATCACGGACATCACAAGCACCATAAGCATGACAGGCATGAAGACCACGATGATTAATAACAAAGAAAGGATTGCATGATGTCCACGACCGTTATACGTAAAACGCATCCATTGGTATTAGTGGCAGCTGGTGCGTTAACGATTTTCAGCCTGCTTGGTAGTGCAGCAATTACTGGGCTTATTCCTAGCGCGTATTCTGAAAAGCAGGATGTAGGGCAGAGTTTGCAAGATGGAACTGGTGCAGCAATAGCTAAACGTCAGGCTACTGAAAAAAGCGCCACGCTCAAGACCCAAGAAAAGGAAATAATGAAGCCCAACCGGGAGCTGACTGCTGATAAAAGCAAAGCATGCCTCAATTGCGGCAAGATTGTATCGATCCGCGCCGTTGAGCAAGAAAGCCAAGCCAGTGGCTTAGAGGCTGTGGCTGGAGGCAACGTCGACAACCAGCTAGGCCAGAGCAATGCTTTGATGACGGTGCCGGGAGTAAATGGCGGCGCTTATGCCAGACATACTATTGAGACCCATACTGCCTACATAATTAAAGTACGCATGGATAACGGCAGCTATCGCATGATCACCCAATATAGTGAGCCTAAGCATTCCGTAGGTGACATGGTCAAACTTCAAAGTGGCCAATTAACCAGAGCTTAAGAAATATCGCTTCAGTTTTTGCTCTATCTCTAATTTTCCGTCTCTCATAGCGGGCCTTTATCTCCCCGTAAAGGTTCGCTTTTTTTTGCCCGCTATTCCTTGCACGCTTCCTGCTGACACTCAGAACAACTTATGTTCTGGTGGGTAATCTATTGAAACCAAGAGCTGCCCAGAGCAATTTATAGAGCAACTGGAAGGAAATTTGCCTACAGTTGCGTACAATAGAGATGATTCAGGCAAAGAAAACAACGCTCGCTCAAGTTATGTCCGTGGCATCTTCGGCCACTCAAATTAAAATCCTCAGGACTGATGCCTATACCTAATACCAATTCTGGTGCAAAAGGACAAACATGAAACAGTATCTTAATCTCGTTCAAGACATTTTTGACAATGGCACCTGGCAGGAAAACCGCACTGGCATTCGTACGCTTAGTATCCCTGGCGCAATGATGAAGTTTGACCTACAGCAGGGTTTCCCGGCAGTGACCACGAGACGACTGGCCTTTAAGACTGCAATTGGCGAGCTAGTTGGATTTCTTCGTGCATATCACAGTGCGGCTGATTTTCGTGCTCTAGGCTGCAAGGTGTGGGACCAGAACGCAAACGAAAACGCGCAGTGGCTCGCAAGTCCCTACCGCCTGCAATCAGACGATTTGGGCGCTGTGTATGGGGTTCAATGGCGGCAATGGCCTGCCTATAAACTTATCGATTTGAGTAAACCCCAAAGCTCGGCCCAGGTTGCGCATGCACTAGCGCGGGGCTACCGGCAGCTCGGTACCTTGGACGAAGTAAATGAGCAAGGTAAGACTCATAACGTGCTTTTTTACAAGGCTATAGACCAGCTTCGCACGTGCCTCGATACCATCGTCAATGACCCGGGCAACCGCAGAATCCTATTCCATGGATGGAACTGGGCTCAGCTAGAGGAGATGGCGCTACCACCATGCCATTTGCTATATCAGTTCCTGGTAAATACTTCTACGAGTGAAATTTCTCTTTGCTTGTATATCCGGAGTAACGACATTGGCCTAGGGGCCCCGTTTAATCTGACGGAAGGCGCGGCTCTACTGCATTTGGTAGGTAGGCTGACTGGCTATACACCTCGTTGGTTCACCTACTTTATTGGCGATGCGCACATCTATGAAAATCACGTAGACATGCTACAGGAGCAGCTAAAGCGTGAGCCATTTCAGGCGCCAAAGTTTGTTATTTCAGACCGTGTCCCAGATTTTGCCAAGACAGGTAAGTATGAACCAGAGTGGCTTGAGAAAATCGAGCCAAGGGACTTCTGGTTGGAAGACTATCAGTGCCATGCACCTTTAACGGCCCCTATGGCTGTTTGATTCACCCTAAAGCGGAACTTCAGTTCCGCTTTAGTTTTTAAGGGACATGTGCGTATTACGATGAAACCCGCCACCAAGTATGAAAGCAAACCACTCAAAACGGTCCGCCGCTGTTTGCAGATGAGTTTTGCCGGGATGTCGGTGTTTCGTATTAAGAACAGCAGGATTGCCAACTACAAGCACCGCCCTAGTACGCATCATGCTATTACTGGCTACCTTTGGCGTCAGGAGAATATTCAATATCGAAAGGCCGCGAATAGCGGAGATACAAAATACATGGTTGCTTGCTCCCGCATTTGAGGGCATGTGGCGGTGCGTTGCCGGGGAAGCTGATGTAAGCCGGGCCGTCGAATTTGGTTTTCGTGCCGTCATGGGCGATCAACGTAAATGCGCCCTTGAGCCAGACGTAAAGCTCGTCGCTGGTATGCGTATGATTGCGCACGTAATAGTTGGGCGGCAGGCGGAGAACCAACTCGCTCGCACCCGTGGCAAGGTCCCCGCGCAGCACGGCGATTTCGGCGCCAGGAGCAAGCCCCTTGACTTGCAGCGGCGCCCATTCGAGCTTGTTGAGATCGATGATTGTCTGATCATTGCCAAAAGCTAAAGGTTTTTTGTTAGATCCCAGCTCGTGAGCGTATAGAAGGCTCGGATTGACGACTGTCATTAATGCAGCAAGTGCGATTGGAAGCAGTTTCATCTTGATTTCTCCGTTTTTATCTAAGAAAGGCACTCCGAATTTTGTGTTAATGAGGCTTCAGTGAGCGGATAGATATCCGCTCCTCGAACATGCTGGTAAACCGGTTGATACAGCTAAAGTCGCAAATCGCAAAGGTTGCATATCACTACTGCCCTGTCAAATTGACTTGAAGCGGGCCACTGCGCAGATACAGATCACGTTGCGGAAAGGGTATCTCAATGCCAGCGCTACGCAGCTCGGTCTCGATGGCCCACAAATATTGGGCATGTACCTTTGATGGCGAACGCACGCCCTCCAAACCTATCCACACGACGAGCTCGAAGTCGAGACTGCTTTCCCCCAGGTTAATGAGCCAGACTTCCGTCTTGCGGGCCTCATTTTCCAAGGTATAAGGCACCTGGCGCGCTGCCGCCAGTGCAGCATCGCGGACCCTCTCCTTGTCGGTACCATATGCCACGCCAAATGGAATATGCATCCGTCGCAACACCTCGCCGAATGTCCAGTTAACTACCCGCCCATTGATGAACTCGGAATTAGGCACGATGATATCCACGGCATCGTTGGTAGTCACGCGGGTATAGCCCATGTTGATTTCGCTTACCCGCCCCATCACGCCAGACTGCAAATCAACGAAATCACCGACCTTGAGAGTTCGCTCGAGCAGGATAATAATGCCAGACACCAAGTTGCTAAAAATATTTTGCAGACCAAAGCCTATACCCACGCCCAGCGCGCCGCCCATCAGAGCCATACTCGTCATATCAAAGCCAATAAAATTGAGCCCTATGATCGTGCCAAACAGCCAGACGGCATAGCGTGAAATGCGGCTAAACGCATAAACCGCGGAATCACTCAGGGATTCCGCACCTCCGGCTTTTGCCAACCGGATCAGAACATGCTCCACAACATTTGCCAACCACCACACCAGTAACAGTATTAAAAGCAAGCCCATTACACGCGATAGCGTGATGTGCGTTGTGCCTATAGTGAACCATGTGATGCCAAATGCATCATGGAACCACTCATTAGCGAGCTCGGAAAAGCTCATCGACTAGTTCGTATCATTTGGTGAAGGAGAGTCCGCCTGTTTCTGCGCAGCGGCGACGTGTTGCGACCTGAGTACGGCCTCAAGCTCCGTTGCATGTCGTATGGATTCTTTGGCAACCCCCCGGCTTCTCAACAGCGCCGGTAGCAAAAGCAACAACCCGATCAATATGCCTATGATCAGTGCAACCACGATTGCGAGCGCTGTAACAGTATTGATGGACCAAACCAGGAATACCAGATCCACGGGGCGCATGTTTTGTATGCCGAAAACAACCGCAAGTACAAGGAGTATTGTCAGGGCAATATTACGCATGATTTTCTATCTTTTTATGAAAGAGATTTAAGTATATTACATGCTAACCAAACAACAGTTTTAATGAATTTGCGGCCAGGGTCGTAACCACCGCGCTGTATCCGCGTAACTGAGCACGGAGCATGGGCCTGTCCCTAGCTGACTAGCTGACTAGCTGCCTCGGCACTTAGGCAGGGACAGCCAGGGCAGGCCGCTTGATTCCAGACTTCTGGAAAGTTGCCAGACCCCGCAGGTAGATGTCAGTCGAAAATGACTTCTCGAACCTGACGTCAAGCACGTACGCCTTAACACGAAGCTGCATGGAAAGTTGATGCGCAACTTCGACCTCCGAGAGCACTATGGAAACCGGTTTTTTGAGATAGGCGTAGCGACTGGTGACCGCAACTTCATAGATCAGGTCGTGAGCGAGTTGCACATCCGCATCCATGGCCAGATGAAAATCGGCGACGATCATCATCTCCAGGGCACCTGAGTTTCCCGATGACACTACATCCGTCATAAAGCGGTTGTTGGGAATGGTCACTTCGTTATCGTCTAGCGTGACCAGTCGTACCGCTCGCAGACCGATACTTTTGATCTCGCCATAGACGTTGCCGAAACTGACGCGATCACCCACTTGGAATGGCCGCTCGAACAGCAGTATGAATCCCGCAATGACCGATGCAACCAGATCTTTGAGAGAAAGACCAAACGCCACCGCGGCACTTCCCCCAATAATGATCATTAGCTCTTTGGGTGGCCGCAGAATGGTATATACCAATGCCGGGCCACCCACGATATAGATGAAGAAATTCAGACTGGTCACAACCTGAGAAATCATCAGGCGGCGCGATGGAATTTTTTGGTGCAAGGAGCCAGCAACGCGTTTGCTGCCCTTGACCAATAGAACAAGCAGAAGAATGCTCAGCAACAACAGCAGGATGCGGTCGAACTGGAGTATTTTTACCAACTCGGAAAGTTGGCTGATATCGGTTTCATTCATGGATAAAGTTTTTCCCCATCAATAACTGGATCAATGCAAACTGTGCTGTCGGACTGGCCCGGTAGCGCAGATCCGCACCTTGCACGATTGCTCCAGTATCGACTCCTATGCGAATAGCATCATGTACTACGCTAGGTGAAAGATCGGTGACTGCTATGGATTGCTCCACAGTGAGGTTCTCATGGCGAATAATGGCCGCGTAGACGAATAAGGCCTCATCGCCAACCCGCTCCAGACCACGGATGGGCTTATAGTGAGGAATGCCGACCCGGAGGCGCTTGCTGCCAAAAATTTGCAATGCAGATATCCAGAGCACAATCGCGGCGCGCGGATTACCCTTGGCCTGGCCCCACAGCAACCTGAAAAACTGGGTTTCTATGTGAGCAAGGCCGCCGAATTCTTCCGGGCCCTGTGTGGCCCGGATGATAGCATCGTAGGAGAGCGTGAAGCCGGAGCGTCGATGGCGCGTCAGGATCAGGTTCTGAACATCCGCATCTGTCAATGAGGGGATGTTGAACGCACTGCGAAAATACTGCCTACTTCCAAATACACCAAGCAGGTAATCCCAGGAGCGCTGATTGAAAGTGGCACACCAGAAGAGATTAGTCGTCGCGGCATTAACCAGTTCCATGAATGTACGATAGCCATCGAACCCACCAATTGCTCCCAGAAACAGATTCTGTGCTTCATCCACCAGAATCAGGGTTGGCTCGCAAGCCTCATCTGCACGCACCAGCGCATCCGCGCCCTGGCTCAGATTCTGCTGTAATTGTTCAGAAAAGAACAACAAAACAGCATCACGCGTTATCAACTTGGGCGGTACCGTGATTTTGATCACGCGATAGTGTTCGCAACTGGTTTCGAGCACGCGTAACAGTGATGACTTGCCGCTGCCTTTGTCTCCTACGATCGCAAGAGAATGCTCACCACCTGAAGAATTTCTCCATGTTTCCAGCACCTGCATAATGTCAGCGACCATCCTGCTGGAAAGCTCGATAATCAGGCTGGCATCGATTGGAGCGCCAAGATCGAACCATTGGAGATACTCCTCCGGCGGGCGGCGTTCTCCAGCTTCCATTCCGCCTGCTCTAGCAGGTGTTGCACTCTCTACACGTCGCCGGAACAGCTCTGCGCCAAGGCGCTTGAATATGTCGGTGCGACCTGCCCAATTATTGAACTGTGCTGCCATCAAGCTGATCACAACCAGTATCATGGCAGGCAAACACATGATCCAGGACAGCCTGCCTGAGCAGTAATGCTGAATGCGCTCGGCTACCCAGGAAGGCAGCACACCTTTGGAGGCAGAAATGATCTCCTGCTGCCATTGCCGAGCAGCCACAGCCAGAACGATGATCCCTATGTAGAACATGGCGTCGAAAACCAGTCGATACACCAGCGCTTCTCCCACCACATCCTGAGTGGCATGCAGCCAAGGAACGAGCATGATGAAAAAGAATGCCCCTAGACGCTTTGCCATGTGTTGCAGGCGTTTTCGTCTGCCTGCCAGACCTTGCATGGTCCCGGTATAGGCAACAATGCCAAGTATGCTGGATACAAAAATGACGAAAATGCGAAACCAGATATAGTAGGCAAGGTAAGGTAATACCGCTGCCGCTTCGGAAAATACAGTATCTTTGATAAGGCGATCCGCCACCCATATCCCCAGTAGCATGATTAGCCAAGGCAGGTAAGTGCCGACACGTTGAATTGCCATGGTAGTGATGCGCACCTTGCGCTGGCGCGTCTCCGACTGGTTGATCCGTTGCTGAATAATTTGATGCCGCAGGGCTTCCAGCCTGGCGGCGGCCAATATTACTGAACGATAGACCAGGAACGGAATGGACACGAATAGTGCGAATACTAAGAGCTGCCTCCCGATTTCGACAAATCCCTCTATACCAATGCTCGCTTTTTCACGAAAATCAAGTAGCTTTGTCGTCACGAAAGCATACAAACGATACGGAACAATGCGAATTTAACGATATAAGTCAACAAGATAGGTTTTTGACAATGCAGTAACCTGCTTGTTGCCAAGGACTAAATTCTCCTTCAGCAACTCAGATCTCAGCTTGCTGGTCTCCAGCAAGAGTCGAAATACGTTGTTGCGCTCACTTGCATAGTGTTCCTGGCGCATGCGGGATAACTGGTCATGTTCGGCTTGGGCAGCACGATAGGCCAATCGGTAGGACTGTGCGCTTTCAGCGGAGTCCAATCGCGCTAGCAGGGTGTCAGGCATGGCCGGCAGGCCGGGGATGGGTTCGTAGCGCTGTGGATCGGCTATGCGGACAAAAACCTGATCAACCAGGCGGCGCCAGATGGCAACGACCTCTTGGTAGGACTGCGCAATTTTTTCTGGACTGCTGGCCTGAGTGAGTCCACTCGCAAGCCTCGGAAGCTGCGCTGCGGTATTCTGCTGCAGTTTTGCACGGGCGCGCAGGTCGACGGAGAACTTGATCTTGCTGTTTGCAATTTCTTCTCTGGCCCTCTCCAGCAGTGCACGTTGTGTCGCGATTTAACGAAGATCAGCCGTGTCCGCAGAGCGTGCCTGTATCTCTGAATTTTCGACTGATTGTGAAGCCATGCCTTGTTGCTGCTCTGCCGCCAGCTGCTCGCGGGCGAGTTCAGAAGCCGCCTCAACATGATTCAGCAGGAATTGCTGCGTATTCACCAACGTGTCACGCTTATCCTTGGGCAAACTCAGGAAATCCAGACGGGTACGCGCTATACGCATTTTTAGTGCTGCCAGATCGTTCGCCAGTTGCGCGAACTGCGGATAGGATCCGGCGCAGGCGAGCAGGCCCGC
>JBDTOX010000158.1:0-1723 GCA_039933015.1 Methylophilaceae bacterium | reverse complement strand
ATAGTTATTTGCCCCAATCCGTTTTACCAGATTTACGAAGGCGCTGCATTCCTGGCCGGCGCCGAGCCCTATTTTTTAAATACATTGCCAGAGAATGATCACGCCATGGATTTTGCCAGTGTGCCAGAAGCCATCTGGCAGCGTACGCAACTGGTATATTTATGCTCGCCTGGTAACCCTTCCGGCAAGGTGATGACCTTGGCGCAATGGCAGCATGTCTTTGAGCTTTCCGATCGTTATGGCTTTGTGATTGCTGCGGACGAATGTTATTCGGAAATCTATTTCAATGAAGCCCTCCCGCCATTGGGCGCATTGCAGGCGGCACACCAATTGGGGCGCGATAACAGCAGGCTGGTCATTTTCAGTTCGCTATCCAAACGCTCAAATGTGCCCGGTATGCGCTCCGGCTTTGTCGCCGGCGATGCCGCCATTCTGGAAAAATTCCTGCTCTACCGTACTTACCATGGCTGTGCCATGAGCCCTGCGGTGCAAGGCGCCAGTATTGCCGCCTGGAACGATGAAGCACATGTCGTGGAAAACCGCCGACAATACGCTGAAAAATTCCAGGCGGTCACACCCTTGTTGCAAGAAGTAATAGCAGTGGAAATGCCCGATGCTGCGTTCTATCTGTGGGCACGCGCACCGATGCCGGATACTGAATTCGCGCTTAAGCTGTATCGCGATTTCAATGTGACCGTACTGCCCGGCAGCTTTCTGGCCAGGGATGCCCACGGCATCAACCCGGGTAAAAACTTCATCAGGCTGGCGTTGGTAGCCTCACTGGATGATTGCCTGGAAGCCGCATCACGCATAGCGCAGATGGCATAACCAGACGATCTGGCGGGTTACTTTATATCGATGATTTCAGTCACTGGCAACATGGCAATATCGCGCAGTCTGTCATGTTTGGGCACCGATAAATCAAGCAGCTCGGCAATGCGCGTATAGCTGGAGGGCACCAGGATTTCCTGGCCTTCCTGGTTTTTGCCGCGGATGCCATAGCTGATACGCTGGCGCTCCTCGGTAGAGAGTTTTCCTAACAGGTCCTTGGTTGCCCAGACAGTGCCGTTGCGTGCGTAATCAGCTAGCTGCGCTGCATGATGGAGGGTGTCGCCCAGCACTGTGAACTCGACCTTGGTTTGCGCGTGGAATACGCCTAGCCACTCCTGGCCTGCATCCAAACCAGTATTCAGATAAAGCTCGTTCAGCCAGTTTTTGCGCAACTGCCATTCCTTGCTGATTGCGCGCATGGCGGCCTTGATTTCATGCGCGCAAAGCAGCGCATGAAATCTGTAATTGCAATCCGGCTGTGGGAAGAAGTAATACACCATGCCATCCCCCACATGCTTGCCGTGCGTGCCGTAATACCGGTGGAAAATAGGCTCCATGGCTGCCCAGATCTGATTGATCAGTTCAAAATACTCTTCTGGCGGCAACTCTGCGCGGATGCGCATTGAGCTCTGCAGGTCAGCAACCAGCACGGCAACATCTGTGAGCAGCGGCAAGCGCTTTTTGAGCAGATTGCGAATCACCTCATAACGCTGCTCCAGCAAGCCAAGCAAGGCGTCGCTGCCTGCGGTGTCTGCTGGCGACCGACCTATCAGGGCTGATTCAAGGCCCACGCTGGCAGATGAACCTAAGTGCTCCGCTTGCAGCTCGCGCGCTATCTCCGCCATCGACTTGCCAGACTTTTTCAATTGCTGGATATGCTGGATGCGGGATA
>JBDTOX010000157.1:0-1519 GCA_039933015.1 Methylophilaceae bacterium | reverse complement strand
TAAATACCCAAATAATTATTTTTCAGTCGCATATAGTGCTCTGCCGAATACATAAAATGCGCCAGCTCTTTTTCCGTCAGTTTTCTTATTTTGCGCGCGGGACTACCCAGATACAGATAGCCGCTTTCCAGTACCTTGCCCTCCGGCACCAGGCTGCCTGCACCGACCAGCACGTGCTTCTGCACCACAGCCTTATCCATGACGATGCTGCCCATGCCGATCAGGCATTCGTCTTGCAAGGTACAGCCGTGCAGTATCACTTTATGGCCAATAGTGACGTTATTGCCAATAATCAGCGGCACGCCGCTGGGTTCCCAGCTCGAATTATGGCTGACATGCAGCAGGGATAAATCCTGCACATTGGTGCCCATGCCAATTCGGATATGGTTCACATCGCCACGAATCACCGTGCCCGGCCACACGGAAACATCCTCACCAAGCACCACATCGCCGATTACTGTGGCCGTGGGATGAATGTAAACACCAGCTGCAATTTGCGGCATATTACCTAGATAGGCTTCGATAGATGAGTGATGAGCGTCTGTCATAAGCCATAGTATAATCCCGGCATGCAAGATTCTTCATCCGTTGGCATAGTCGCCCCCCAGACTGCGCACTTCAGCGCTCCGCTCACGCTTAAAAGCGGCGCGGTATTGCCGCAATACGACCTCGTTTACGAGACTTACGGCACACTCAATGCCGACAAATCCAATGCCGTCATGATTTGCCATGCCTTGTCCGGCAACCACCATCTTGCAGGCAAATACCGTGAGGAAGACAAGTACCCAGGCTGGTGGGATAACCTCATTGGCCCCGGCAGGCCGCTTGATACCAACCGCTTTTTTGTCATCGGCCTGAATAATCTGGGTGGCTGTCATGGCAGCAGCGGACCTGCCAGCATCAACCCGGCGACAAACCAGCCTTGGGGCTCACAATTTCCGGTACTCACCGTAGAAGACTGGGTGACCTCGCAAACGCGACTGGCGGATCATCTGGGCATCAAGCAACTGGCCGCAGTCATCGGCGGCAGTCTGGGCGGCATGCAGGCACTGCAATGGACACTGTCTTATCCGGATCGCGTGCGCCACGCCCTGGTCATTGCTGCCGCGCCCAATCTTACCGCGCAGAATATGGCTTTTAATGAAGTGGCGCGCCAGGCCATTATCACGGACCCCGAATTCCATGGCGGCGATTACTATAAGCACGGCACGGTACCGCACCGGGGGCTACGCATTGCGCGCATGCTTGGCCACATCACCTATTTGTCGGATGATGCCATGGGCGCGAAATTTGGCCGCAAGCTACGTGATGGCGTGATCAAATATGGCTTTGACGTTGAGTTCGAGATGGAATCTTACTTACGCTATCAAGGCGATAAATTCGCTGGCGAATTTGATGCTAACACTTACCTGCGCATGACCCGTGCGCTGGATTATTTTGACCCGGCACTGGATTACGATGGCGACCTGTCAGCTGCTTTAGCCCGGGCTAAAGCAAATTTCCTGGTAGTTTCGTTCAC
>JBDTOX010000156.1:0-14902 GCA_039933015.1 Methylophilaceae bacterium | reverse complement strand
CCTAAAAACAAAAAGCCGACTTGATGTCGGCTTTTTGTTGAACACTAACTGGTTATTTCAACCAGCCAGATTCTTTAAATTACTTCTTTTCTTCAGCAGGAGCGGCTTCAGCTGGTGCAGCTTCAGCTGGTGCAGCTTCAGCAGGAGCGGCTTCAGCTGGTGCAGCAGGAGCTTCAGCAGCTGGCATTGGGGCTTCAACAGCAGGAGCAGCTTCCGGAGCAGGAGCTTCTTCTTTTTTGCCACAAGCGGTCAAAGCTAGGGCGAGCAGAGCGGCGAGCAGAATGGAACGTGTCATTTTTGTATCCCTTAACGATAGACTATAAATTTAAACCAGTTACGGTAGCCAAGAATGGACCACCGAGTGCCAAAAATTCTACCAGCTCCGAAAAAAAAAACCACCCTTTTTATTATCTTGGGGGTAGGGTTTCTCAAAAATTGTGCCAATTACAATAAATTCAGGCGTTCCAGCTCAATCAACTTTAATCATTAAACTGGTCGTTTGCGCCCCGCTACCCTGCTGATTACTTAAAATGGCACGACTCACATCATCTTTTAATTGCATGGTTCCACCCAAATCAAACCATTGCCCCGGCGTCACACGCACCGTGGTTGCCAGTTCTTCAAAATCAATAAAACCTGCGCTGTTGAGCCGCGCTATCCGTGGCGCAATTTCAAGCTCTAGCTGATCGCCTATATAGCGTGGTCGCACGGCAAAACCAGTAGTGATATCGCGGAATTCCGTAGTTTGCTGGATATTCAGATAGCGCTGGGACCACAATGCCCATTGTTCGGTATAAGGCACCGACTGCCCTACCCGGATAAATGCACGTTCACCATCAAGCACAGTCACAAACTCGCTGCCGCGCTCACTCATATTGGATTGCTCGTGATCAACATTCAATTGCACGCCGTCACGACCGGCCTCGCCAACCCCCATGCGCACCTCGCCGGAGCGTATACGGCCACTGATCCCCAAACGATCATGCTGTGCTTGCTGCGTATCGTCATGACGAATCGTAATGCGCACGTTCTTGCGTGATACATCGAGTGTCGCCACCACCTGCTCAATCGCCGCCATGCGCTCTAGCGTTGCCCGAAGCAGAAGCTGGTTATTGATAGCGCTGGCGCTACCACCCTCGCCTACCATAGGCTGCACGACTGGCAGCAGATCATCGGCGAAGCGGTGCTGCAAGGTGATGATCCTGAATTCAGTTTGGGCACTCGCGTAATTACAAAACAGACTAAGGAGTAGAAAAACCCATATTTTTTTCA
Organism: Methylophilaceae bacterium; assembly: GCA_039933015.1. Classification (GTDB taxonomy): domain Bacteria; phylum Pseudomonadota; class Gammaproteobacteria; order Burkholderiales; family Methylophilaceae; genus JBDTOX01. Next base: position 13,630 of record JBDTOX010000156.1, on the reverse strand, counting down.
TCACAATCCCAGATTCGTTATTGAAATATGCCGGCTTGTCGCCTGCAGTAGTTCATTAAAGCGCATGTTCAGCATATTGGCGGTTTCTGCGTCATTGAATGCATACTTGAAACGCGTCTGGGCCACATGGAATCGCCGCAGATAATGTATTTGGTCTGCAATCACAAAACAGTCTTTGGCTACTTTTGCCTGGTCATTCGTCTCATAGACTGTCATGACGTGACCATAAGTTTCAAGCAGGCCATGTAAAAGTGGGCAGTGCTGGGTGAAATAAGTCGTGTCATGCAGCACTAGCATGAGGCGGTTCTGGCGCCCCTTGGCCAAAAAATCACGCACCAGCTCAAAGCGATTGCGGCTGGCGTAATCGCCTTTGGAAAAATCTTCATCGAAAATAAGCAACTCATGTTCTGCAGCTGCTATCACCAGATTCAGAGCAGCGGTGTAATTGCGCTCGCCCAGTAATACTTGATCGGGAACCAGCTGGGTTATAACATGCTCAGCCATTAAATCTCCTTCATTCAGGAAAATGTAAATACCCCGCCAAGTACCATTCATGTAACTGCTTGACTAAAAACTTGTCAACAAAACCCATGGGCGCGAGGTGCCGTTGGTCCGCCAACTGGCGCATTGGATCAGCGGAAAACTCAGGTATTTCAACTTGCTCGCCATTCATGAAAAAATGCTTTCCATGAAAGAGCATCTGGCTTTTGAGGCTTAAATCTATGCCTTTCCTTTGCAGCCGCTTGTGGAAGGCCGATTCGCTGACAGGCGCAGGATGATCAAACATCACATGCAGCTTAGGTTCTGATAGATACTGACCTAAGAACTGAACAACATCAGCTCTATTCCAGCGAATATTATTAAGCATGCCCGCAACTTGATCCAGCATCGCCGTGCCTATTTTTGCCGGATGCTGCTGCAATTCAAGGTCAGGGTCTGAATACATGCCTTCAGGCACGTGCCTTTCCTGCAGAAAGCTTACAAACTCATGCGCCAACTCTTGCTCCGATGGCGCGCGAAAGCCTATGGAATAAGTCATGCAGTCGCCGACAGCGATACCCCAATGCGCAATATGCGGCGGCAAATAGAGCATATCGCCCGCTTCCAGCAGCCACTCCTGTTCTGACTGAAAATTCTCAAGGATACGCAGCGCTGCCCCATCGACCAGTGTCAAATCCTCTTGCTCGCTCACACGCCAAAGGCGCTTGCCCTGGCCTTGCAACAAAAACACATCGTAAGAATCGAAGTGCGGCCCCACACCACCCCCATCCGGCGCGTAACTTACCATGAGGTCATCCAGACGGGCATAGGGAATAAAGCTAAATTGCTGCAATAGGGCGCCGGCTTCGGGCAGATGTTGATTCACCCCTTGCACCAGCAAGGTCCAATCTTTGTCCGGTAGCTTGAGAAAACGAGCCTCCTCAAACGGGCCCTGCTCTACGCGCCATTTTCTTTGCACCTGAGTCACCAGGCGTGACTGCACGTCTTCCTCACAAGCCAGACCTGCAAGCTCTTCGGCACTTAGTAAACCAGTAAACCCGGGCATAGCGGCGCGGATCAACAGTGGTTTCTTCTGCCAGTATTCTTCAAGAAACTGGCGCGGCTCAATGCCGCCGAGAAGGATCTTTTGCAGATTTTTTTCCTGTTTTTTTTTCATACCTGCATCATAACGCATTGCGCCACTGCATTAGAAATGGGTTAAAATCGCAAAATCTTTGTTACCTGCAAGAACACTATGTTGCAGCCCGGCGCTATCGCCCCAGATTTTTTATTGCCAGATGCCGACATGGAAATGTTCAAGCTTTCCAAGTTACGCGGCAAAACCGTCGTACTCTACTTCTACCCTAAAGATGGCACCCCCGGCTGCACGACAGAAGCCATTGAATTTAGCGATCTTGAAGATGCATTCGTTAAGCATAACAGTACTATCATCGGCATCAGCAAAGACGATTGCAACAGCCATGCCGCCTTCCGCGACAAGCATGGCTTGGCGATTAGCCTGCTAGCCGATGTTGATGGCAAAGTCTGTGAGAAATACGGCGTTTGGCAGGAAAAAGAAAAAGATGGCGTACGAAAAATGGGCATAGTCCGCTCTACCTTTGTCATTGACGCCGAAGGCAAGCTGCACCTCGCCCAATATGGTGTAGTTGCCAAAGGCCACGCGGCCGAAATTTTAAACTTTGTTAAAACACTTTCTTAAGCACTGGATCTAATCATGCAAATCGCCATGAATACTGTTGTAACCATGACCTACGAACTTCGCGACAATGAAGGCAATGTGCTGGAAGCCAGCGCAGACCCAGTAACCTACCTGCATGGCGGATATGACAATATTTTCCCGCGCGTGGAAGAAGAACTGCACGGCAAATCAGAAGGCGATACTATTGAAATTACCCTTGAGCCCGCCGATGCCTTCGGCGACTATGATGAAGAGCTGGTACAAATGGAACCGCTCTCAGCCTTCCCTAGCAAAGATGTTAAAGTCGGCATGCAGTTTGAAGGGGAAGACGAAAGCGGTGAAGTAATTCTTTACACTATTACCAATATTGAAGATGGGAAAGTGGTCGTAGACGGCAACCACCCCTGGGCTGGTGAACGCGTGTTATTCAAATGCACAGTGACCGGCGTACGTTCCGCGGTCAAGGAAGAAGTGGAGCACGGCCATGTGCATGGACATGGCGGCCACCATCACTAGATAGCGGTTTTAATCAATAAAAAGCCGGGCCAAAAAACTGGTTCGGCTTTTTATTTTAAATACAAACACAGTCTGAGTTTGCAGGATTTTGCGCGGCTCTGAACCATCATGCTTCCCTGGCTTACTGCTAACACATCTTTCCCCGCACCAGAATCGGCTTTGCGCGAGCCTAATGGCTTACTGGCCGCCGGTGGCGACCTGTCTGCCGAGCGCCTGCTAGCCGCTTACCGCGCCGGCATATTCCCCTGGTATAGCGAAGGCCAGCCCATCCTCTGGTGGAGCCCAGATCCGCGCATGGTACTGTTCCCACACGAGCTAAAAATATCGCGCTCCCTGGCAAGGCGCCTGCGAAAACCGGACTACGAAATACGCTTCGATACCGCGTTCCGCCAGGTCATGCTGGCCTGTGCGGCCGCACCACGTCTTGGGCAGGATGGCACTTGGATTACTGCCGATATCATCAGCGCTTACTGCATACTGCATGACCTGGGCGTTGCCCATAGCGTGGAAACCTGGATAGATGGGCAACTCGCCGGAGGTATTTATGGCGTGGCAATAGGCCATATGTTTTACGGTGAATCCATGTTTCATCGTGCGACGGACGCATCAAAAATAGCGCTTGTGCACCTTGTCCGGTATCTGCAACAAAACAACTACGGCATGATGGACTGCCAGATGAAAACCGCGCATCTGGCATCGCTGGGCGCACGGGAACTCCCGCGCTCGGAATTCTCACTAACCTTGATGAAATTGGTAAACTATCCGCTAACATCCGGCAAATGGTGATTCGGCCATGACACTTCCCAGCGATCCACCGCTACAGAAATTACAGTTCTACGCCACCACGCCCTATCCATGCGGCTATCTGGAAGGGAAGCTGGCGCAGTCCTTAATTGCAGCACCTCATCACCTGATTGACGCCAACACCTATAGTGGCCTGATTCAACTGGGCTTTCGGCGTAGCGGAAAATTTGTCTACCGTCCGCATTGCGAGCATTGCAACGCTTGCGTGCCCGTACGTATACCAGTCAAACAATTCCAGCCCAATCGTAGCCAGCGACGCGCCTGGAAGCAGCATCAAACACTAACTGCTACACTATTACCGCTCACGTTCAGTGAGGAGCACTATGAGCTTTACGCCACCTATCAAAGCGTACGTCACAGCGGTGGCGGCATGGATCAGGAAACAGCCGAGCAATACCACAATTTTCTCTTGCAGAGCAACGTTGATAGCGTACTAGTGGAATTCAGGCTGGGCGATGCGCTGAAAATGATCAGCGTAGTAGACATAGTGCGTGACGGAATTTCTGCTGTTTACACCTTTTATGATGCCAGTGACCACAATGCGAGTTATGGCACTTATAACGTACTCTGGCTTGCCGAGTGGACCTGCAGTTTGAACCTGCCTTACCTGTATCTGGGCTATTGGATTAAAGAAAGCCGCAAGATGGCTTACAAACAGAACTTTGCGCCGCAGGAAGCCTTGATTGAAGGTGAGTGGCAGCCCCTGCAACATCTACATAAAAAATAATTTGAATCCGCCTATAGGTGAGGCTGCATAACGGATGCAAACCAATGAAATCCATCCTGACGAAAATACATGTCCTGAGTGTTTTGTGTGCTGCGCTAGTAGCGACAAACGACGTTGGGTTGAGGGACTGCATGGCAGGGGTCAGGCACTCTGGTGACAAACACCACGCTTCTATATCCTTTTACTTTCAGTGGTACGCCATCAGGAGCACACCATGAAACGCATTTTGTACTTTCTTGCCACCAACCTTGCTATTGTCATCGTGCTCTCCGTCACCATGCGAGTGCTTGGGGTTCAGCCTTACCTTACTGAGGCCGGTCTCGACCTTGGTAATCTGCTGATATTTGCCGCCATCATGGGTTTTGGCGGCGCGTTCATTTCGCTCGCCATTTCCAGGTGGACAGCCAAACGCATGTCCGGCGCGGTAGTGATTGAAACGCCGCGCACTCAGACCGAAATCTGGTTGATGGAAACCGTGCGCCGTCAGGCGCAGACAGTCGGCATTAAAATGCCCGAAGTGGCCGTGTTCCATTCGCCTGAAGTCAACGCCTTCGCTACTGGCATGACCAAAAACAGCTCGTTGGTTGCCGTGTCCGCGGGACTGCTCAACACCATGAGCAAGGACGAAGCTGAGGCAGTTCTGGCGCACGAGATGTCGCACATCGCCAACGGTGACATGGTGACGCTCACGCTGATTCAGGGGGTGATCAACACCTTCGTCATGTTCCTCTCGCGCGTCATTGGCTATCTGGTAGACAAGGTTGTGTTCAAGACTGAACGCGGTCAGGGGCCGGCCTTCTTCGTCACCATGATCATTGCCGAATTGGTGCTGGGTGTACTGGCTTCGATTATTGTCATGTGGTTTTCGCGCCAGCGCGAATTCCGTGCTGATGCAGGTGGGGCAAAGCTTGCGGACCGAGAGAAAATGATTGCCGCACTCGAACGCCTGCAAGCGCAGCGCCAACCTACGGCTTTGCCTAAGCAAATGGCAGCTTTTGGCATCTCGGGCGACGGTGCAGCGGGACTCAGGCGCCTGTTCGCCAGCCATCCCGGGCTGGACGAACGCATTGCGGCGCTGCGAAACAGCAATACCTGATCTTTAATCCTGATCAATAGGCTCAGACTGCCCCTTTATTTTTGGGACAACCCGCGTAGGTTGGACCAAATGAAATGAAGCCCAACACCTAAAAGTCCATGTTGGGCTTCGCTCTGCTCAGCATCAACTCGGCTGCATACATGCAGACTTAGTCGATGACGAATGGCAATCCATGCAGAGCCCGCATACTGCATAAGTTGCCATCTTATCCCACATTATCTCCAGCAAACGGTGTTTAGCGTAGATTGAGCCTCAGCTAAAACGCCGCTCTTACATCAGCAGTTCTAATTTCCCGTTCACTTTAGCAACCCATCTGGCAAGCCCGCAGCACGCACCTGATGCAGGCAGACAATACCCGCGTGTTACAATTTGGTTTTTTAGATTTCGGCTGTCGAAACTTGAATAAACTGGTTATTTTTGGTGTAGGTCTGATTGGCGGTTCAGTCGCACTGGCATTGAAGCGAGCAACCGCAGCGCCCCATGTGGTAGGCGTAGGCCGCTCGGGTGAAAGCCTGCAAGCAGCACTCAGCCTGGGCGTCATTGATGCAGTCGAAACTGATGCCAAGGCAGCCTTGATGGACGCGGACATGGTGATCATCGCGACACCTGTGGCGCAAACCTCGTGCATCCTTTCCGCTATTACGCCTTATCTCAACACGCGCACTGTCGTCACAGACGTTGGCAGCACCAAGACTGATATCATTCACCACGCCCAGACCATACTCGGCGATAAAATTTCGCAATTCGTGCCCGGCCATCCGATTGCTGGGGCTGAAAAAAGCGGCGTTACTGCAGCCCGGGCTGATTTGTTCGATGGCAAAAATATAGTGTTAACCCCCATGGATGCCACCGATAGGCAGGCCCTGGAAAGGGTACGCAAGCTGTGGGAAACGACTGGCGCCCGCGTGAGTGAAATGTCAGCAAGCAACCATGACAACATTTTTGCTGCCGTCAGCCATTTACCGCATCTGCTGGCATTTGCCCTGGTAGATGAAATTGCTTCGCGCGCCAATGCCACTCAACTATTCTATTTTGCCGCCAGTGGTTTTCGCGATTTCACGCGCATTGCCGGTAGCTCACCTGAAATGTGGCGCGATATCAGCCTAGCGAATCGAGAAGCCTTACTCAATGAACTCGCGGCGTATCAGGATGAACTGGCCGCCCTGAGCAAGCTGCTGCAAAATAGTGATGGTCCAGGCCTGCAAGCCCTGTTTGAGCGCGCGAGCTACGCTCGCAATAACTGGGCGCATGCCCAACAACATCACACTAAACAAAAATAATGCACAAGCTCGATCTTAAGCCCGCGAACAAAGCCGCAGGGCATATCACACTTCCTGGCTCCAAAAGCATTTCCAACCGCACACTGCTTTTAGCTGCGCTGGCAGAAGGCACCACTGAGATTCAGGAGTTGCTGGCTTCGGATGATACCGAACGCATGCTGGATGCCCTCAAGGTATTAGGTATCGGCCTGGAGCAAACTGCTCAGAATGACTGGCGCGTGACAGGGGTAGGTGGCGTATTTGGCGTGAAGCAGGCTGATCTGTTTCTCGGTAATGCAGGTACTGCCTTTCGGCCACTAACTGCAGCCCTGGCTTTATCTGGCGGCAACTACACACTCTCTGGTGTACCGCGCATGCACGAACGCCCCATAGGCGACTTGGTGCATGCCTTACGTCAGGCCGGTGCTGCAATTGAATACCTGGGTAATGAGGGCTTCCCGCCGCTCAAAATTGCACCCGCCAAAATCACGGCCAGCAAGCCTATTCAAATCCGTGGCGATGTCTCCAGCCAATTCCTCACAGCTCTATTGATGGCGCTGCCGCTGACCCGCCAACGGATAAGCATTGAAGTGATAGGCGAGCTTATTTCCAAGCCCTACATCGAAATCACGCTTAACCTCATGGCACGCTTCGGCGTATGCGTGGAGCGCGATGGCTGGCAGCGCTTCACTATCCCGGCCAACAGCAGCTACCGCAGCCCCGGCACCTTGTTTGTCGAAGGCGACGCATCTTCTGCCTCATACTTCCTAGCTGCAGGCGTTGTCGGCGGCGGGCCGGTTCGCGTAGCAGGCATAGGCCGCGACAGTATCCAGGGCGATGTGCGATTTACCGAAGCACTGGAGTTAATGGGTGCACAAATCCAATTTGGACAGAACTGGATCGAAGCAAGTGCGCCGCTATCGGGCAAGTTAAAAGCCCTCGATCTGGATTGCAACCATATCCCCGACGCCGCCATGACTTTAGCCATAGCGGCGTTGTTTGCCGATGGCCCAAGCCGCTTGCGCAATATCGCCAGCTGGCGCGTGAAAGAAACAGACCGCCTGGCAGCCATGGCAGCAGAGCTACGCAAAGTCGGCGCCGTTGTTACAGAAGGGGTGGATTATTTAACCATCACCCCGCCTGTGAAGTTAATTCCCCATGCGGCCATCGACACTTATGATGACCATCGCATGGCGATGTGTTTTTCATTGGTATCTTTGGCCAACGTGCCTGTTACGATCCATGACCCCGACTGTGTTGCCAAAACATTCCCGGATTACTTTGCAACTTTTGGCAAGATTGTACAAACATGATTCCTGTTATCGCTATAGACGGGCCATCGGCTTCCGGCAAAGGCACAGTGGCACAGCTTGTCGCCCAACAGTTGGGCTATCACTATCTGGATTCCGGCGCACTTTACCGCATAGTGGCTTTGGCTGCGCTGAAGCAAGGCATCTCGTGGCAAGATGAAGCTGCCTTGGCCAAGCTGGCGCAGGGGCTAGCTATCCGATTTGAAAATGGCGAGATTTATCTTGATGGCATCAATATCAGCACAGATGTGCGCACGGAAGAGATGAGCCGAGGTGCCTCTGAAGTGGCTGCACATCCGGCTGTCAGGTGCGTTTTACTTGATCTGCAGCATAGTTTTCGTCAACCCCCGGGGCTGGTGGCGGATGGCCGCGACATGGCTACAGTGGTTTTCCCTGACGCGGAAACCAAAATATACCTGACCGCCAGTGCCGAAATACGTGCGGAACGTCGCTATAAGCAGTTGATGTCAAAAGGAATCCATGCTAACCTGAACGGTATATTGCAAGATCTGCAAAAGCGTGACGCTCGAGACCAGCAAAGACTGGTTGCGCCTTTGCAGAAAAGTGCGGATGCCAAGCTGCTGGAAACCAGCCAGCTTACTATAGAGCAGGCCGTTCAAGCGGTTCTGAAACATCAGCAATACAACTCGGGCAAATAGCTGCAATCAGTATCTTGGTAAATTTAGGCGCCGTGAGCTACACCGGTTCATGGCTTTTTTAATTAGACCCGCTGCACGGCGGGATTATTCTTTAGGTAATTTTTTTAATGGCTAACGTTTCTACCAACACCTCATCCACTTCGCCAGCTGGTGAAAGCTTTGCAGCCCTGTTTGAGGAAAGCCTGGCTCGCCAGGAAATGCGCTCCGGTGAAGTTATCACCGCTGAAGTCGTATCTATCGACAACGATTTTGTAATCGTTAATGCAGGACTCAAATCCGAGAGCATCATTGTCACCAGCGAATTCCTCAACGATCGCGGCGAACTTGAAATCAGCGTAGGCGATTTCGTTAAGGTCTGCATCGAATCCCTGGAAGACGGTTACGGCTCTACCAAGCTTTCACGCGAAAAAGCAAAACGTCTTGCAGCATGGCTGGATCTGGAAGAGGCAATGAACGAAGCCCGTATCATCAAGGGCATGATCAATGGCCGCGTTAAGGGCGGTCTGACCGTTATGGTTAACGGCATCCGTGCTTTCTTGCCTGGCTCACTGGTTGACCTGCGCCCAGTCAAGGACACCACTCCGTTCGAAAACAAGGAATGGGATTTCAAGGTTATCAAGCTGGACCGCAAGCGCAACAACGTTGTGGTTTCTCGCCGCGCTGTTCTCGAAGAGAACATGGGTGCCGACCGTGAAGCGTTGTTGGGCTCACTGAAGGAAGGCGCAGTTGTTAAGGGTATCGTCAAGAATATCACCGATTACGGCGCATTCGTTGACCTCGGTGGTATCGATGGCCTGCTGCACATTACCGATCTGGCATGGCGCCGTGTCAAGCACCCATCAGAAGTGCTGACCGTTGGTGAAGAAGTTGAAGCCAAGATTCTTAAATTCGATCAAGAGAAAAATCGTGTATCGCTGGGCATCAAGCAACTGGGTGATGACCCATGGGTTGCATTGACCCGCCGTTACCCAGTCAGCACGCGCCTGTTCGGCAAAGTGACCAATCTGACCGACTACGGCGCATTCGTTGAAATCGAGCCCGGCATTGAAGGCTTGGTACACGTTTCCGAAATGGATTGGACCAACAAGAACGTACATCCTGCCAAGATCGCCCAATTGGGTGACGAAGTAGAAGTCATGATTCTGGAAATTGACGAAGAGCGTCGCCGCCTGTCCTTGGGTATGAAGCAATGCCAGGCTAATCCTTGGGATGATTTTGCTGCTACTCACAAGAAGGGTGACAAAGTTAGCGGCCAAATCAAGTCCATTACTGACTTCGGTGTATTTATCGGCTTACCAGGTGGCATCGATGGCCTGGTTCACTTGTCTGACCTGTCCTGGAATCAAACTGGCGAAGAAGCTATCCGTAACTTCAAGAAGGGCGATGAGTTATCCGCGATTGTGCTGAGCATTGATGTTGAGAAAGAGCGCATCTCTCTCGGCGTCAAGCAAATGGACAACGATCCATTCGGGGCGTACACCACCGTTAATGACAAAGGTGCAATCGTAAAGGGTACCGTGAAGACGATCGAAGCCAAGGGTGCAGTCATTACCCTGGACGGTGAAGTTGAAGGCTATCTGCGCGCTTCTGAAATTTCCAAGGAAAAAGTGGAAGATGTCGCTAGCGTCCTGAAGGAAGGCCAGGAAATCGAAGCCCGTATCGTCAACGTTGATCGTAAAAACCGTACCATCAACCTGTCCATCAAGGCTAAAGATCAGGCTGAAGAAACAGATGCCATGCAGAAGTTCAGCAATGACAATGCTGGCGCTGCAGGTACCACCAATCTGGGCGCGCTCCTTAAGGCGAAACTTGATAGCAAAAATAACGAATAAAGCGATCACGCCCATGACAAAATCTGAGCTGATTGCCAACCTGGCGGCGCGTTTTCCTCAACTTGTAGTCAAGGATGCTGAACTTGCTGTAAAGGCCATCCTTGATTCCATGTCGGATAACCTCGCAACGGGCGAGCGTATCGAGATCAGAGGGTTCGGTAGCTTCAGTTTGAACTATCGCCCTCCCCGCCTCGGACGCAACCCGAAAACCGGGACCAAGGTGCAAGTACCTGAAAAATATGTACCACACTTTAAGGCTGGGAAAGAGTTACGCGAACGTGTGGACTTATCTGCATAGATAAGTTCTTTTTAAAAACGGTAGCTCCTTAAATCGTAAGATTAGGATGCTGCCGTATTTTTTTGCCATTTTTTAATTGTTTTAATTAGCGCTTTTGTTCTTGCCTTAGGTAAAATCAGGCCATGAAATACATTTACACCATATTCGGTCTATTGCTGTTCTTGCTATTGCTAGGCTTTGCCTTAAAAAACTCCCAGGCTGTAGAACTGCATTACTACCTGGGACTTGCCTGGCGTGCACCACTATCTCTGCTATTACTCATTACTTTTTCGGTTGGAGCAATCGCTGGGATTATGGCGTGCTTGGCATCATGGATCCGTCAAAGGCGTGCATTACTTGCCTTGCAACGCGAGCTAAATACTCTTGGCAATAATGCTCAATAAATCGCGGAAAAATGCCTTGCCTTGTGCAACCCCACTCTTGATAGCTACAAAAAATTCTGAAAAACTCTAGCCATGATGGAATTTGAATATTGGTGGCTATTAGCTCTGCCCCTGTTTTTTACCTTGGGCTGGCTGGCAGCGCGAGTGGACATTAACCAGCTGCTATCTGAATCGACCACTCTTCCAGCCGCTTATTTCAAAGGCTTGAATTTCTTGATTTCCGATCAGCACGATAAAGCGATAGAAGCCTTTATCGAAGCCGTGCAAGCCAATGCGGACTCACTGGAACTGCATTTTGCGCTTGGCAGTTTATTCCGCCGCCGTGGAGAGGTAGACCGCGCGATTCATTTGCACCTTAATCTGCTCGAACGTAAAGAGCTGCCGGAGCCACAAAAATTGGCTGTAATGGCAGAACTGGCGCAGGACTATCTTAAAGCGGGCCTACTGGATCGTGCGGAAGAATTATTCCGCTCGCTGGATGACAGCCGTTATCAGCAACCGGCGCTGCGCGCGTTGTTGGAAATTTACGTGCGTGAACGCGAATGGGAACGCGCCGTCGAGATTGCCACGGAGCTGGAACGGCTTTCCGGCGTACCTTTCCGCAAGGAAATCGCCCAGTTTTACTGCGAAATGGCGATGAAGTCGATGCTCAATAACGATCACTCCAGCGCCAGGCGTGAGCTGGATATGGCACTTGATGCCAACAAGAATTGCGTGCGTGCCAATGCCATGCTGGGGGAGATGGAAGCTACTGCTGGCGCGCATGAGGCCGCGATTTCTGTGTGGAAACGCATTGAATTTCAGCAGCCGGATTATCTCGGCCTGATTGCGGCAAAAATGCTCGCCAGCTACCGCGCTTTAGACAGGGTCGGTGAGGGCTTAGCGCTGCTTAAAACTTACCTGCAAATCTACAAATCGCCTTCGCTGCTCAGTGTGGTATATGAAATCACTTTAGCTGAAGAAGGTGCAGAAAGCGCAGCAAAACTCGCCAGAAATGAGCTGGCCAAAAAACCCAGCCTACAAACACTGGACCAGCTTTTACAAGCGCGTGCGATGTTAGACAAAAGTGAGCAGCAAGATACACAACTCATGCAACAAACTGTACGTAACGCGATAGGTAATCGTAATGCCTATTACTGCGACCAGTGTGGCTTTCGCGCACGTAATTATCACTGGCAGTGCCCAGCCTGCAACTCTTGGGAATCATTCCCGCCCGACCCTAAAGAATCAGCCACATGATAGCTGCCAATTTGCCAGACCCTAAAATCGTTGTAGCGCTGGATTATGCCGATGCAGCTAACGCATTGAGGCTGATTAAGGACTTGGACCCCACCCTATGCCGCGTAAAGGTAGGCAAGGAGCTTTTTACTGCCGCAGGACCGCAACTGGTAGAGACGCTGGTGAATAAAGGCTTTGGTGTATTTCTTGACCTGAAATTTCATGATATTCCTAATACTGTGGCCAAGGCCTGTGAAGCCGCAAGCCGTCTGGGTGTATGGATGCTCAATGTACATGCCTCTGGCGGCGTTGCGATGATGCAGGCGGCACGCGAGGGTGTGGCAAAAAGTGGATCAAATCCTTTGCTTATTGCCGTTACCGTATTGACCAGCATGGATCAAACTACATTGAACCGAATCGGGGTTCAAGGCAATCTGCAGGATCAGGTATTAAATCTGGCTAAATTAACCCAGCAATCAGGTCTGGATGGCGTCGTATGTTCAGCGCAGGAAGCCCCAGTTTTAAGAAGCGCTCTAGGCAAGGATTTCTGCCTGGTTACACCCGGCATACGGCCAGCCAATGCGAGCCTTGATGACCAGTCCCGCGTTGTCACACCAGTTCAAGCACTACAATTAGGCTCTAACTATTTGGTGATCGGGCGCCCGATTACCCAGGCAGCCAATCCGCTCAAGGCACTGCAAGCAATCAGTCAAGAAATAGCCCCCTATCAAGTCTGATAGTAAACCGCCCCTTCACTTATTCCTGTACTCAGGAAAGCGTATGATGGCCTCACGTCAAGCAATAGAAGTATGCGCCTGACGTTTTACATCTCTTCATAAATTAATGCAGTCAAAAAGAACAAAGGGAACCACAAATGAAAAAAATATTATTTGCCATATTTTATGCACTTAGCTTTTCTTTGAGCGCTTTTTCTTTCAGTGCCTATGCCACAGTAGACCTGAACGCAGCATCATCGGCCGAACTACAAACTGTCAATGGCATCGGCCCGAAAAAAGCTGAAGCCATTATTGAATACCGCAAGAAAAACGGTCAGTTCAAGTCTGTGGATGATCTGGATAAAGTGCCGGGTTTTGGCCAAGCCACCGTAAACAAGGTAAAGAAAGACATTTCCGTAGGCAATACCAAAGCCGCTGCCGCAGGTAAGTCCGACAAAGTGGTAAACGATGCCAAGGCCTCCATGCCTGCCTCCGCGGTTAAAGACAAGAAGTAATCCGGAAACATTAGGCAGCAATAAAAAAGCCCCGGTCGGGGCTTTTTTATTGCTGCCTGACCTGTCCTGAAATAGGTTGACACTTTTCTGAGGTGAAATGGAGGAGAGTCAAATGAGA
>JBDTOX010000155.1:0-42660 GCA_039933015.1 Methylophilaceae bacterium | reverse complement strand
GATTGGCAACCATCAGTGCTGGTAGGGCCTGCGCTTCAGGATCATCATCCTGATCATAGCGCGCTTGCGGTGCTGGTCGATTTGGCTCTGGATCAGTTACCAAATCAGGAAACACGGCCTTTCCTGCTTACTTATCTGGTACATGGCCAGGAGACCTCATCTGCTATCCCTTATGCGGTAAATCTTACTGAGCATCAGATCGAGCATAAACGCCGCGCAATTCTTTGCCATGCCACACAAACTGCCCTTAGTCGTCGACGTTTCCTGCGCTACGCTCAGGCGCAAGAAATCTACTTCAGCCCTAAGTCGGTTGGCCGTTTTCAGGCAATGCATCCTGTGTATGAAGTATCGCGTGGAACGCATATGCTTAATGTTGGCGTCCGACTGCCTGGACTACTGCAGCGTTTAGGTGAAACTACCTTGTACCTGATTGCAGAACATGCCGGATGCCGCACGCGATTGCAGATCGCGCTTAGTGGTGACACGGGTTCTGCAGAAATTCATGATTGCACTAGCCGCACTATGGTTGGCCAAGCCAATATCCGGGTTGAGAGCGGTATGACTGAAATTAGAATTCCCCTGGATTTAATTGCTGGTGCGGAAAGCGTTTACCTGAAGCTTGAGCGCCGCTGGGGACTCTTTGATATGGCCGGCTGGCGTCAGGCCGCGCTAAATGCAACAGCAACCAGAGCTGCAGTCGGCACGGTGGGGGTCATCCCATGCTATGACGTGCAAGACTACTGCGAGCAGGTCATTTTGCAAGCCATCAACTATGTTGACCATCTCATTGTGATTGATGATGGCTCTACCGATGGCACCGCGCATATCCTGTCCAGACTTGCCCGCCAACTGCCTGAAAGCATTAGCGTAATTAGCTTCTCCAGAAATAAAGGTAAAGGCGTGGGATTAATCGCCGGTTTTTGCGAGGCGCTTAACCGGTTCGACTTCCAGACGCTGGTAACGCTGGATGCCGATGGTCAGCACCCGCCTGCAGAAATCCCCCGCGTGGTGCAGGCAGCAGTCATGGCGGGAGCGGAGATGGCGATTGGAGAACGCCTGCTGGAGGCTATGCCGGGGCGCAGTCGGCTGGGCAATACGCTAGCTACAGGAGCAATACGATGGCTATACCCGCTAGCGCCTACCGACACGCAGTCTGGTTTACGCGCATTCACTCAGACATTTGCTCAAGAAGTGGTGAGAATGGTGGCGGGAAGCCGCTATGAAACGGAGTTTCAGATACTGTTGCTAGCGTTATCGCAGCAGCGGCACATTGCGACCGTGTCTATCCCCACCATTTACCTCGACAACAACCGCTCTTCCAAATTCCGGCCGATTGCTGATTCATTACGCATCCTGCATGCGCTGATTCGGTGGCGCTTGAGCCGCACTCCTAAAGCCTAACATGGCTAGCCACGATTAGGGATTACGTGCTTAGTCAGCATAGCTAAATTAACTATCAGCATTCGGATAGAATAAGTCAAATAGCACGCTGACCCGGGTCCCCGCTCCGCTTTCTGGCACCTCCATGGCTACTGCGGCATGATGGATTTGCGCAATTTCCATTACGATGGCAAGCCCCAACCCGCTGCCCTCCTGCTCGGTACCAATCACGCGGTGGAAGCGTTCAAATACCTTGCCCCGCTCTTCCAGTGGGATACCCTGGCCATTGTCCTCAACGCTTAGCCTGGCTCGGTTACCCCGATGGCTGATACTCACGGTCACTTTTCCGCCGTGCTGAGTATAACGAATTGCATTGTCGATCAGGTTAAAGAGCAATTCTTTCAGGCGCTGTGGTTCACCCTCAATTATTAACTTGTCCGGCACGCCTTCGAAACCCAGGTCGATGTCTTTTTGATATGCCGTGGGTACCATCTCCATGGTTGTTTGCTGTGCCAGCCCGCTTAGATCAATCGCGCTAAATGCTATGTTATGAATGGCTTCTGGCTGGCTGTGCGCCAATCTCAACAGCTGATTAACCAGATGCGCCAGCCGCTCCATGCTACTGGCCACGCGTGTCAGGCATGCCTGCAATTCAACCGGATCAGTCTCGCGCTGGGCTAACTCAACCTGGGCCAGCATCCCTGCCAGCGGCGTTCGCAACTGATGCGCAGCATCGGCAATAAACTGGTTCTGCGATTCCAGTGCGTGCTGTAACTGTTTCATGAGGAAATTGACTGAATCCACCAAGGCACGCACTTCATTCGGGATGTCAGTCAGTTGTACCGGGCTTAAATCACGGGGTGATCGCCGGGAGACCGCACTATGAAGATCCCACAGGGGCATTAAGCCTCGACCAATACCAAACCATAGCAGAGCTGCAGCAGTCAGCAGCAATATAACTTGCGGCACAACAATCCCAATCAAAATCTGCTCTGCCAGGCGGTTGCGCTTATTTAACGTTTCAGCCACCTGGATAGCTACGTCCTGACTACCGGCCTCCGTCTTGACACGAGCAGGAATGACAGCAACGCGGATTAAGTTCTGCCCGATTTTGCCTAAGCTGAAATAAGAAGTGGTTTTATCATGATGGGGCGAGGGTATGGGCTTGAGGGCTTCATCGCCGCCGATCACATTGCCGCTGGCATCAATGATGCTGTAATACATCTGATCGTATTGATCGGACAAGATTATCTTGCGTACTTCTGGGCGCAACTGGAATCTTTTGCCAGCGTCCTTAGGCTCATTGATCAGCTGGGAAATGTCGTAAGCGGCGTCATTCAGCGCGTGGTCAAAGGCTTTGCGCTGAAAATGCATGGCGACCCGATAAAGGATGCTGGAATCGATCACGATCAGGCAAAGTAATGGTGGTAGCAGCCATAGCAGCAGTTTCTTGCGTAGCGAGTGATTAGTCATGTAGCCGCTTATGCCTTTTGCTATTTATCCAGAAGATACCCTAAGCCACGCACGGTGCGGATATCGATACTATACGGCTCCAGCTTTTTGCGCAGACGATGTACATAAACCTCGATGGCGTTATTACCTACATCCTCATTCCAGTTACACAGATTTTCCACCAGGCTTTCCTTGCTTACTACGCGGCCACTACGCAACAGCAAGGTTTCCAGCACGCTAAGTTCACGCGGGGAAAGCGCCAGGGTCTCGCCATTTGCAGTCACTAATCTGTCTTTGGTATCCAGACTAAGTGGGCCGAATTGGATCACTGAGGTAGTGACCGTATGACTGCGCCGAATCTGGGCACGTAGACGGGCTTCCAGCTCTGGCAGTTTGAATGGCTTCGTCAGGTAATCATCAGCGCCAAGATCCAGACCCTTGACCCGATCCTCCAGCGCATCACGCGCAGTCAGTATGATGACTGGCGCGTGAATCTTGCGTGCTCGTAAACGCTGCAACACCTCAAAACCATCCATGCGCGGCAAGCCGAGATCAAGCACTATGGCTTCATAGATCTGCCCATGCAATGCCAGGTCGGCATCATGGCCATCCTTGGCCCAGTCCACGGCATAGCCGGACTTCATCAAGGAACGGCTCACGGCGCTGCCCAGTGTTCCATCGTCCTCGACCAGCAAAATACGCATAGCAGTTGCTCCCGAAATAATTCAGTTACCCATTGTAAGCTAACAGTAAGTGCGCGAGCTTACAGTCCGCTTTCAGTCGGTGTGGTAGCAATCAGTTGGCAGTGCGCCAGCGCAAGGCTGGGGAGCATGTCATTAACCGGCTGCATGGCCTGGGGGTTTTACAGGCTGAACATACAAGTCCGGGCAGCTAAATAGTTGCGTAAGTTTTTTGTAAGTAAGCGCCTTTAACCTAGCCTCATAAATAACTCAGAACCCAACTCCAGGCCTCGGGGATATGCATGCTTTTCATTATTGATTTCGACGGCACACTTTCTACGCGCGATACGGTAGATGCAATGCTGGAACGCTTTGCCGGAGATAGCTGGGAGTTGGTAGAGCGGGAATGGCTGGATGGCAAGATCACTGCCGTGGAATGCATGACGCAACAGATACGCATGGTCAAGGCTGACCATGTAACACTGGAAGGATTTTTTCGCGGTATCCAGCTGGATGCCAGCTTTCTGCCCTTTTATCAGCATGTGATCCACTTTTCCAAAGTCGCCATTGTCAGTGATGGTCTGGATCACGCGATCAAGGTTGCCACACGCAATGCCGCATTGCCGGAAATACCAATCTACGCCAATCACCTGCATTTTGTACCGCAAGGCATCGACATTTCATTCCCGCGCCTTGATGCCTCCTGCCAGGCTGGGAATGGCGTATGCAAATGTGCAGTGGCACGGGACTTGGCCCAGGAATCCAGCGGGCCCATTATTCTGGTTGGCGATGGCAAATCCGATGCCTGCCTGGCCCACCGCGCGGACGTAGTGTTCGCCAAAGGCTCGCTGATCAAATACTGCGAAGCACAAAACATCACCTATCACGCATTTAAAACCTTTGCCGACGTTCTCGCCAAGGTCAAGAAATGGCCGCTCGAAACCCAGCAAAGAGCCACGGCCTCGTTGCTCGCCTAATTTTTCCTGTTTAGAAGTTTTAAAGAAAACTACCCATGAATCAGAAAATCATCGAAATTCTCGAGAAGAGCGACAAATACTGTTCTCACGGCGATACGGTCAATTACGCTGATCCGCCCAAGGTGTTTGAATCCTGTGACGGCAGTTTTTTGTATGACGACAATAAGACACCGTATCTGGATTGGCAGATGTGGTACTCAGCAGTAAATTTCGGCTATAAGAACAAGCGTCTCAGCGATGTGCTCAGAAAGCAGATCGACACGCTACCGCAACTGGCAAGCCAGTATTTGCATAAAGAAAAGGTCGAACTGGCTGAAATCATCTGCAAATACGTTGAAGAAAAATACGGCGTCAAAGGTCGTGTGCATTTCAACGTCGGCGGCGCGCAAGCCGTGGAAGACTCCATCAAGCTGGTACGCAACCATACCGGCAAAACCCATCAGTTCGCCTTCATGGGTGGCTACCATGGGCGCACGCTGGGCGCTTCGGCCATTACCTCCAGTTACCGCTACCGCCGCCGTTTCGGCAATTTTGCCGACCGCGCGCATTTCGTACCGTATCCGTACTGCTTCCGCTGCCCGTATGACATGAAGGTGGAAACCTGCGACACCTATTGTCACAAGGAGTTTGAAAAGCTGTTCGAAACGGAATACCAATCGTTCTGGGACGAAAAAACCAGGCAATGCGAATTCGGCGCGTTTTACATCGAGCCTATGCAGGGTACCGGAGGTTACATCATTCCGCCGGAAGGCTACATGCAAAAGCTGGCCAAAACGCTGAAGGAGCGCAACATCCTGCTGGTGGCCGATGAAATCCAGATGGGCGTTTACCGCACCGGCAAGCTCTGGTCGTGGGAAAATTTCGGCATTGTTCCCGATATATTCGTCTTCGGTAAGGCTATTACCAATGGCTTGAATCCACTGTCCGGCATCTGGGCGCGCGAAGAGCTGATTTCGCCGGAAAAATTCCCTCCCGGTTCTACGCATTCCACTTTTGCATCCAACCCGCTCGGTACTTCAGTGGCACTGGAAGTCATGAAGATGACCCAGGAGCAAGATTTCGAACCGGGTATCCGGGCAAAAGGCGCGTATTTCCTCAAGCGTATCCAGGAGCTGAAATCACGCTGGAAAGTAATTGGCGATGTCAGTGGTCTGGGTTTGGCGCTGCGTATCGAGCTTTGCCAGGCCGATGGCTATACACCAAGCCGTGAGCTGGCCGACCGCATGTTTAACGAAGGCCTCAAGGGCGATATGCTTGTGGGCGAAAAAAAGTATGGCCTGGTACTCGATATCGGTGGCTACTCCAAAAATGTCATTACGCTGGCGCCATCGCTGGAAATTTCAGAAGAAGAGATCGATCTTGGCATCCACCTGTTTGAGATGCTGTTGCGTCGATGCGGGGCAGAGTGAATTTGCCATGCATGATATCTGCGTGTTTGATTTCGATGGCAGCGTCAGCAAACAGACTGGGCTCATGGAGCATTACCGTGAGCGTATCAAACTCGTAGATTTAAAGCGTCATGTACATGCGGCGCGGTTATGGGCCAGCCCGCGCAAGTTTGAAAGTATCCGCAGCGAGGCTTTTGCAGGCAGGAGACCATTTTTCTCTTTTCTCGGCTCCGGCGATTACCATCACTTCTCGCTGGCATTGATTGCTCAACATCGTGAGCCGTTAAGCGTAGTGCTATTCGACAATCATCCAGACTGGATGCGGCCACCGCACCGCTACCACTGCGGCACCTGGGTACATGCGCTGGCACGTCTGCCGCAAGTGCAGCGCATCATCATTGTTGGTCTGGAAAGCGGTGATATTGCCGGCAAGCAGTTTGCTAATGGAGACGTAGAGAGCTACACCAGCGGCAAGATTGTGCTGCTGCCATTTCGCCCGGTAGGAGCAATGATTCCGGGCAAAGGATTAGTCAATTTAAGCAGCAAATTGCAAACCGACCTGTACTCCGGCATTGCCGAGATACTGGCCGCCGTAGCGACCGATCAGGTTTATATCAGCGTGGACAAGGATTGCCTGCGTAGCAAGGATGCCTGCACCAACTGGGAGCAAGGCACCCTGCCCTTGGCTGTCGTGCTGCAATGCATATATGCCATTCGCAGTAAGTACCACGTGGTTGGGGCCGACACCGTAGGTGACTATTCGGTGCCACGTTTCCGTTCACCCCTCAAATGGCTGGGTTCACTCCTGGATAGGCCGGACTATGCTTTGCGTTTTACGCCGCCGCCAGAGGCACTGCGACTGAACCAGGCCGCCAATCTTCAATTATTACAGGTACTAGATGCAAACACTTAAACCCTGGTTACTGCTCACCTTTTCGGTGCTGCTGGACAGTGCAGGAACCGTGCTGTTCAAGCACGGCACCAATCAATTGGCTGTCACCTCAAAAACGGGGTGGCGCGGTCATCTGGATAGCGTCGTCAGCGCCTTGAAGCGCCGCGAAATTGCGTTGGGCGTGCTGCTCTACATCGCTGAGTATCTCGTCTGGCTGGCCTTCCTCTCTACCACGCTGCTCAGCATTGCTTTTCCCTTATCCAGCCTGAATGTCATTCTGATTCTGGTTGCCTCGGCGATATTTCTTGGTGAAAAGGTAGGCATGCGCCGCTGGTTAGGCGCAGCACTGATCATAGGCGGCATTTTTCTCGTAGGAGGTGAAGCGTGAGCCATTCCCATCCTATTGATGCATTGCTGGGCCCCAACGGTTTCATCGAACGTCGCGGCAAGGTTGGTGTACTGATGGTGCATGGCCTGACCGGCACGCCGGCGGAAATGAAACATTTTGGCAAAGTGATCGCGCGCAAAGGCCTGACTGTCGCCTGCCCGGAACTGGCGGGCCACTGCGCTTCCATCCAGGCGCTCAAGGCTACCAACTGGCGCGACTGGTATCGCTCGGTAGCAGCCGCCTTTAGCGCCTTGTCACAAGAGTGTGATCAGGTGTTCGTGGCCGGCTTGTCCATGGGCGCGCTATTGGCACTGCTGCTGGCCGCAGAGCAAGGTACGCGCGTGAGTGGCATCATCCTGCTCTCCACTACGTTCTTCTACGATGGCTGGAACGTACCCAAGCTCAAACGTAAATTGCTGCTGCCTTTGGTAATTTATTCACCGCTCAAGCACTTTCTGCATTGGGAAGAAACAGCGCCTTACGGCATCAAATGCGAACGTACGCGCGCCATGGTTGCAGCGGTTCTGAGTAACAAGGATGCACGCACCGCCGACAAAATCGGCTACTTCAAAACGCCGGCTACCGTCATCCTGGAAAGTGTGCGCCTGATGACCGCCACGCGCGGCTGCCTTGCCCAGGTGTTGTCACCCACGCTGATAGTGCATTCCACTGAAGACGACATGGCCAGTCTGAAAAATGTCCGTTTCGTCAAAGAGAAAATCGCTGCGAACCATGTGGAAACCTTCCTTGTTGACGACACCTATCACGTACTGACGCTGGATAAGCGCAAAGACGATATCGCACGCCGTGTCGCTGAATTTTGCCGCCAGCAGGCAGCAACCATCCCAACCCCGGGCATCGCCCCACCTTCCACCCAGGAGGCAGCATGAACAACACCTTACAGGTCCTCACCCAAATCATTGCAGACAAGATAGAGATCGACCCCGCGTCCATACGCCCTGAAAGTACGTTTGAAGAGCTTGGACTGGACTCGCTGGATACCTTCGACATCATCTTCAATGCCGAAGATGCATTCAAGATCAAGGTGCCTAATGAGCAGGTGAACATCACCACGCTACAGGATGTCGTGAATATGGTGAACCGCCTGATCCAAGAGCAACACCCAGCGGAGCTGACTCCATGACTCATACACCGCGTCGTGTCGCTATTACTGGCCTGGGGCTGGTTTCTCCGCTGGGCAATGCACCAGATATGTTTTTTGCCAGCCTGGTAGCAGGCCAATCCGGTATTCGCCGCATCAAGGCAGACTTCGCAGACAAGCTGGATACCAAGATCGCTGCACAGGTGGATTTTGACCCGACCCAGCACTTCACAAGGCAGCAGATAGGCTTACTCGATCGGGTCAGCCAGTTCGCGCTATATGCTGCCAGGCAAGCCATGGCCGATGCGCGGCTGGAGCTACAGGCAGCTGATCTGCCGCGCACTGGTGTATATCTGGGTACGGGCATGGGCGGTGCTACTTCGGTGGAGGAAGGTTATGTGCGTCTTTATCGTGATGGTGCCGATAGGCTCAAGCCATTTACGGTACTCATGGCCATGAATAATGCAGCTGCTTCGCAGGTCGGCCTGGAATATGGCCTGCAAGGCCCCAACCTGACCTTTTCTACTGCCTGCTCATCTTCCTCGGTTGCTATCGGTGAAGCATTCCGCCAGATTCGCCACGGCTACGCAGATATCATGCTGGCGGGTGGCAGTGAAGCGCTACTCACCTTTGGCACCATCAAGGCCTGGGAAGCCTTGCGTACACTAGCGCAGGAAGATGCAACCGACCCTGGCGCCTCCTGCAAGCCATTTTCTGCAGACCGCAGTGGCCTTGTATTGGGCGAAGGTGCTGCCATGGTGGTGCTGGAAGACCTGGAACGTGCCAGAGCACGTGGTGCTTACATCTATGCTGAGCTGTCAGGCTATGGTGCCGCCAATGACTCCATACATATCACCCAGCCCTCGCCGAACGGCCAGTCCGCAGCCATGCGCGCGGCACTGGAGTGCGCCGGATTGCAGCCTGCAGAAATCGGCTATATCAACGCACACGGCACCGCTACCCAGCTGAATGATGCCGCCGAGAGCGCCGCCATCAAACAGGTATTCGGCAGTGACGCACCCCGCATCCCGGTAAGTTCTACCAAATCCATGCATGGCCATCTGATGGGTGCTGCCGGTGCAATCGAATTCGTCGCCACCACCATGACGCTGGTCAGTGGCACACTGCCGCCCACTATCAACCTTCATAAGCCGGATCCCGCATGCGATCTGGACTATGTGCCCAATATCGCCAGGCAAGATGTGCAGCTTAATCATGCCATGTCCAATTCATTCGCATTTGGCGGCACCGGCGGTGTGTTGATCGTCAGCAGGACGGAGAATTAATGCAAATCGCCATTACCACGACATACGCGGAGAGCCTTTATACAACAGAGCGCAGTTTCACTGCGGCCAAATACGAAGAAACGGTGTGGGACCGCCTGCTTCCGGGAGATGCTGAAAGCTACCGTTATCACCTGGCTTTTGAGCTTGGCAAGATAGAGGGCTTTCGTACCGGCTATGCTGCGGTCAGACGCGGTGGCATTGTAGTGTGCCTGGCGCCCTATTTCATCACCGATTACCGGCTCGACAGTACAATTCAAGGGCCGCTCAAACGTTTCACCAGTTGGCTGCAAGGCTATGCGCCAGGTTTGCTCAGCCTGAAGCTGCTTTGTGTTGGCTCCCCTATTACTGACAGTGCGAAATTGGGTATTACACGCGACTATCACTTTGATCCTGACATGGTGCTCGCCTTGCACGAAGAGTTGGAGCGCATTGCTGACCGCGAAGATGCCAGCGTCATTGCATTCAAGGATATCCTGGAATCCGACGCCGAGCATTTAGCGCAGCCGCTGAAGCAGCTAGGGTTTTCGCGGATCGCAAACATGCCGGTGGCTAGTAATATTATTAATTTCGGCAGCCTGGAAGAGTATCTGGGGACCTTGAGCTACGCCACGCGCAAGGGCTTGCGGCGTAAGCTCAAAATGCGCCAGCATGTAGAAATCGAGGAATATGACGGCATGCCGCCCGATCTTGATGCAATTTACCGGCTCTATCTCAACTGCTACGAGCAGAGCGAATTGCAATTTGAAAAGCTCACGCCGCAGTTTTTTGAATCCGTCGCGGCCTTGATGCCGCAGCATTGCCGCTATGTGCTCTATCGCGCCGAAGGCCAGTTGATCGGTTTCAACCTGCTGCTGCACCGCGATGGAGTATTATCCGATAAGTATATCGGGCTCGATCATGCGCTTAGTAAAAAGTATAATCTCTACTTTGTGAGCTGGGCGCACAATATAGAGATGTGCATACGCGATGGTTTTCATACATACCAGAGTGGGCAAGCAGCCTATGAGACCAAAACCAAATTGGGTGCCAAGCTTAAGCAGACCTATATATTTTTCCACCACCGCAACCGCTTGATTAACCCTGCACTAAAGCTGCTAGCCAAACCTCTTGCTTATGCCAACTTCGATTCGTCAATTTTGAAAGCCAAATGAAACGCAAAAGTAACGCCATACACTGGGATGTCATAGGCCTGTTTGCCCTGTTGTTGCTATGCGATACGGCTGCTCAACTGTTTTTTAAACAAGGGGTGAACAAGCTCGGTGAATTTCCTACCGACAATGTATATGCGGCACTGCATTATGCAGCCAGCTTGGGAAGTAATCAGATGGTGCTGTTTGGCATCGGTGCATTGCTCATTGCGTTTTTTACCTGGCTGGCCATCATTGCGCGCGTGGACCTGTCCAAGGCACATCCGATCACCTGTCTTTCCTTTGGTACCGTGACGCTATGTTCTACCTGGCTGCTGCATGAACCGTTCAGCCTCAGGCAAGCAGTTGGCGTAGCCCTGATCATGCTGGGGGCTTATATTGCTTCAGAACATACAAGCTCATGAGGCCAGCACTCGATTGTTCACAAGAATAACGCTGGCCTGCCTGACATCTGCCTGTTTCAAACGCTGCCTTGCTTGCCTGTTACTGGCATTGTTTTCGGCCACCGTTTCCGCCGTTGAAACGATGCCAGCCGGCCTCTGGCATATCATTGACAATGACAGTGGCAAGCCCGAAGCCTTGCTCAGCATAGAACAAAGCGCCGGCACTGTGCGCGGCACCATCGTCAAAGTGTATCCCGTGCCAGGTGAAGATACAGCACCACTATGCCGGCTATGTGAGAGCGAGCTGAAAGACAAACCGATGATAGGCCTTACTGTTCTGTGGAATTTGAAACCGGAAGATAAACAGCATTTCAGCGGTAAAGTACTGGACCCGGAAAGCGGGAAAATTTATCGTTGCCAGCTAACGCCGCAACCCAACGGCAAGGAGATGCAGCTTCGAGTATATGCCGCGCTGTTCTGGGAAGACCACAAACTGCAGCGCGCAGATTGACTCTAGCCCTGCTCGTGACACCATTTCGTGCCCATACAAGAATGAAGCTACATGCTCACCTATGAAACCACATTAATTTTTCTCTTGGCCCTGATTTGCAACGCCCTTGGCTCGGTGTTGTTCAAGAAAGGCGCAAGCCAGCATAAAACAAAAGGACACTCGAACAAGCTCAAAAGCATACTAACCTTTGTCGCTGGCATGATAAGTAACAAGTACATACTTCTCGGCCTGTTGCTTCAACTTGTAGCAGTAATGGGCTGGCTGGCATTTCTTTCCCGCGTAGCGCTAAACTTTGCTTTCCCCTTGAGCAGCATCAGCAACGTGACCATCCTGCTGGCCTCATATTTCTTGCTGCACGAGCGCATCGGGTCTCGCCGTTGGGGTGGCGTGCTGGTGATTCTGGCCGGTGTTACCCTGGTGGCCTATGGCTGATTAGGGTCCCCAATACACCTTCGCGTAAGTTGTTTGTAAGGCCTTTGCCGTACCTTACAGGCATGTATAACGGCCTTAAAAAGAATTCTTTTTTTAAGAATACCTTTTCCAATCCCATATATCTATTCCTGGCATTATTAATGCTACTCAAGGTGATCAGCGCCTATACCTGGCGCGTCAATAGCGATGAGCCGCAGCATTTGCATATCGTCTGGGCATGGGCCAATGGATTGTTGCAATATCGCGACGTGTTCGACAACCACACCCCTTTGTTTCATATGCTATTTGCGCCGATCTATAGCCTATTCGGCGAACGTGCCGACATCCTGGTTTTGATGCGTCTAACCGTCATCCCTTTATTTTTCATGGGCTTATGGGCGGTTTACCTGATCGGCAAGGCGTTGTATTCCCGTCATATTGGCTTATGGGCAATGATATTCACTGCGCTATATCCAAGATTTTTTCTGACTGCAGGAGAGTTTCGTGCGGATGATCTGTGGATGGTGCCGTGGTTACTGGCGCTTGCCATACTGGTGCAAAAGCAGTTGCGAGCTTCACATCTGTTTGTTGCAGGCCTGCTGCTTGGTACGGCACTCAGTATATCGATGAAGACCGGCTTGTTGTTGTGCGCGCTAGGCCTGGCCACCTTGATCGTAACCTTTCTGCAGCGCAATTCGCAGCCGCTGTGCATCAGAAAATATGCCATCAATACCATCTCCTTGTTGGTCGGATTCACGCTGGTTCCACTGGCGCTCATTTTGTTTTTTTCCTTGCAGGGCGCATGGGCATCCATGTATTACGGGGTGATCCAGCACAATATCGTTCCCGGCCTCGGCAACTGGAAGCACTTGCAAAATTGCGTTTGGCCCATAGCCGTCATCGTTTCGCTCATCATCGGCGGCACATATCTGATTCAATGTCGTTCAACAGACCACAGTCTCAGGAAGCGTCGCTTGATGATCTTCCTTACCTATGGCTTCGCCATGCTCGGCCTTTATGGTGCGTGGCCTCTGATTACCAACCAGGATTTTATGCCACTGACGCCGCTCATTATCATCGTTGCCACTGGATTACTTTTACAAACACGCGGGGGTGAAAGCAAGAAAGCATCTCAATATGCGCGAACTACGGCCATCCTGGCTGTCATTGCCTTGCTTGAGTTCAGCACGCTTGTGACCAAGGCTGAGCCATGGAATCCGCATACCCTGGCAGAAAATAGCCTGCTGGCAGAAGTGCTGCAGCTCACCCATCCCGGTGAAACCATTATGGATTTCAAGGGTGAAACAGTATTTCGGCAACGGCCTTTCTTCTACGCCTTAGAGGACGTCACCCTTAAGCGTATTGAGCTTGGGATGATTAAAGACAGCATTCCGGAGGATATGACCAACGCACGAACAACCGTGGCTACGCTGAATAATTCACGTTTCTCTGCCCGCGATCAGGAGTTTTTGGGCCAAAACTTTCTGCCAATCGGTCATCTGCGCGTACTTGGACAGTATCTTGCCGCACCGAATACCAAAGCAAACAGCAACTTCAATATCCGTGTTCCCAGCAGCTACGCCGTCATTGCCGCGCAAGGCACAGCGAACGGCTGGCTGGACGGCATTCCATACCATGGCCCGCGTAAGCTTGATGCCGGGCCCCACACTTTCAGGTCTGCGAATCCTGATACCCACAGGCTGGCCATCATCTGGGCACCGGCTATTGAACGTGGATTCTCGCCCTTCGCACCAGGCCGCTCGTCATGAGGACATTCGACCACAAGGCAATAGAAGTTAAATGAAGCAGCAATACCATTATCAGTAATTCGGAAAACAGAAAAATATAAGGACCAATTCATGACGGAAGATCAAAAGGACCAGTGGCTTAATTACCTGGCGTTGACGACGGTTATTCTTGCAGTATGCGCGACGCTCTCCACTTTCAAGGGAGGTGGTTACTCTACGCGCTCAGTCATGAGCCAATCGCAAGCCTCGGACCAGTGGGCGTACTATCAGGCCAAAGGCATCAAGTCTTATCTGTATGAAATGCAGGAAGAAAAGATGGAGCTAGAACTGGTTAACCTGTCAGCAAACGCAACTGCTATGACTGCCTATAAAGAAAAAATTGCCAGTTACAAAAAGAAAGTGGAGGACTATGAAAAACAAAAGTCCGAGATCCAAGACAAAGCCAAAGCATTAGAAAAAATCCGTGATGAGGCCCAACTGCACTCTAGGGCTTTCGGTATGGCCGTCATTTTCCTGCAAATCGCTATTCTGCTGTCTTCCATTGCAGGGTTGCTTAAGAAAAAAGAGGTCTGGTACGCCGGCATGCTAACCGGGCTGGCAGGTATTGTATATTTTGCTGATGGCTTTTTTGTGTTCATATAACTGATAGCCTAACCGGACAGGCATTTCAGTCGCCTTGAGAAGATTCAGCCATCGGGATGAGGATAGAGACGTACAAACCTGATTGCTTCGCCTCGTTTGAGCAAGCCAGTCGAACTTCTGCGCCGATCCGATCCGAGACAGCTTTGACAATGGAAAGTCCCAGACCTGATCCCACCTGATCACTACCAAGAGTGCGATAGAATGGATCAAACACGCGGTCGCGTTCACCAGTTGGAATACCAGGCCCTGAATCTTTGATTTGTAGCATGGCACTGCCATCTTCGATGGTCACAGAAAGATCGACCCTGCCGCCATCCGGTGTGTAGCGAATGGCGTTATCGACCAAGTTTTTGACCACAGCAGTCAGATCCAGCTCGCTAACCAACACTTGGGCGTCTTGCGCTCCCTCCACACCGATGTCGATGTGCTTGGCCTCGGCCAGAGGCATGAGGTCTTCCAGAACACGGCGATAGATACCCTGCACCGAAACTGGTGATTTGGGCAGGTTGGGTGTTGCTTGGACTTTGGCCAAGGTCAAGAGTTGATCCAGCAGGTTCCGGCCGCGCTCGATTCCACGTTGCAGTGTCGCCAGTCGTTCGCGCGCCAGGTCGGACATTTCCGCCTCTGATAATCTCTCCGCTTGCAGGGACATTGCTGTCAATGGGGAACGAAGCTCATGCGCAGCATCAGCAATAAACCGATGCTGGGCATCCATCGACTTGGCAACGCGGGCCAGCAAGCGATTGATCGCCACTATAAACGGGAGCACTTCGACGGGAAGGTGGCCTTCCTCCACTGGATGTAACTCCTCCTG
The DNA here is from genome assembly GCA_039933015.1 of Methylophilaceae bacterium. Classification (GTDB taxonomy): domain Bacteria; phylum Pseudomonadota; class Gammaproteobacteria; order Burkholderiales; family Methylophilaceae; genus JBDTOX01. The sequence continues at coordinate 27,458 of JBDTOX010000155.1, read as the reverse complement.
CTCGGCACGCTGGTCGATTTCCGTCGAAAGAGCGGCAATGGGCCGAAACATCTTGCGTACTAGATCAGTAACGATCAGGAGCAGGATAGGAACCAAAATCAGGAACGGCATCAAGGTGCGTAAAGCACTGTCGCGTGCGATCTCGTCGCGAACGCCGGTTTCTTGCGCCACGGCGATCCGCTCTCCGCTGGCCGTTGTCTTGACCAGCACGCGGAACGGCTCACTGCCGACCTCCAGCGTATGCAGGCCATCGGACAGTGTGAGCGGGAGTGGCAGCGGTACTCCCGCATCCACCTTACCAACCGCTTTCCCGCCGTTGGCTAAATACTGGACGATGACGCGGGACTCTTCATCGCTGTCTTTGGCGCGGCCATCATCGCCCAGATGTACTAGCGAGAGGTGTTGCCGATCAAACAGTTCCGCAATTTGCCGCAGCGTATCGTCTTGCAACTCGCGCGCTTCGTCGAATGCGGAAACGAACGAGAAAATGCCTGCTACTACCGCGACCAGAAGAATGGTCAGTGACAGCGAGAAGGACAGCTTGAGCTGAATCGACGCGTTCAAGCGTTTTTTGAAACCATCCATCCCACCCCCCTGACATTCTTGATGACTTCGCTGCCCAGCTTGCGCCGCAGCGCATGGATCAGGAACTCGACGGCATTGCTTTCAACCTCTTCACCCCATCCATAGATACGGTCTTCAAGATCGCTACGGGACAGAATGGCACCCGGCCGCACCAGCAAGACTTGCAGGAGCGCGAACTCCCGGTTGGAGAGTTGCACCGGTGAACCGCCGTTGACCACGGCCTCCCGCGTGGCTGGATCGAGCGACACGACACCATTGCTGAGCACTGGCGTTGCGTTCCCACCTTTGCGACGCAACACGGCACGCATGCGAGCCAGTAGTTCCGCCATCTCGAAGGGCTTGAGCACGTAATCATCGGCCCCGCCGTCCAAGCCTCGCAACCGGTCATCGAGACCATCACGGGCAGTGATGATGAGCAAGGAAACAGGGTTGTCTTTGGCGCGGATGCTGGTCAGCACCTCCAATCCATCCTTGCCAGGCAGACCAAGGTCGAGCAACACGAGGTCGTAGTGCTGGCAGCCCAGCGTCGTGAGGGCAGTTTGGCCGTTCTTCACCCAGTCGGCCGCGTAGGAAGCATCTTTCAATGCCCCTTGGATGGCTTCCCCGATCATGGGATCGTCCTCGACCAGCAATACCCGCATTCCCCCTCCGTCCGATAACAGTAACTCAATGCGTCGTTCTGGCAGCCCTTTGCTTGAACAGCAGGATGCTAATCAAAATGAAGGCAAAGAGCGCCGTCGATGCGGAATAACGACTCAGTGCCAAACCACCCGCACTGAGCGGTTTATCCAGAAAATCCCCCACCACGGCACCAAGTGGACGGGTCAGTATAAATGCAGCCCAGAAAAGCAGGGTACGAGATAAGTTTGTCCAATAGTAAGCCGCCACGACCAAAGCCAACAACGCACCGAACATAATGGCTGCACCAGTGTAGCCGAGCCCTGCCGTATCGGCTGTCCAGTCCCCCAGCGCGGTGCCCAGGGTCTGGGAAAACATGATCGTCACCCAGTAGAACATTTCCGCCTTCGGCGAGCTGACCGTGTTTACCGAGACGGAGCCGAGGGTCCGATGCCAGACGAACAGCGAGCCAAGCAGCAAGGCCAGTAGCAAGGTCGAACCGCCAGCGTACCCGATACCCAGGGATCGGTCTGCAAAATCGGCCAGCGTTGTGCCGACCGTGGTGGTTGCAATGATCGTCGTCCAGTAAAGGAACGGCTGAAAGGTTTTGGCTTTGATTTGGGCAATGACTGCAGCAAGAAATACGGCCGCAAAGATAACCGTCCCGATCAGGTAGCCCAGATTCATCGACATCGAGACAGCATCCCCGCCTGTCTCGCCAAGCGTCGTCGCCGCAATCTTGATGATCCAAAACATCAAGGTGACTTCTGGCACCTTGCTCAAGGCGCGTTCGGCGGTATTTTTCATAGGGGCTTTTCTTGTCAGTCTAATGGATAAAGCTGCGCCGATGGCCGTCGGCGCACTCACTACACTTCATTAGTCTGGATTTGGTCCTTCAAGTTTATTTTCTAAAACCACTCCTGTCTCCGCATCCACTCCAACTTCCTGCGTGCCTTTGGCGTCCTTAATGTCAAACGAGTAGCGCAAGCCACTCCCGCCTTTTTCCTTCTCAAGTTCTTCATCGGTAATTTTTCCCGGATGCGCTTTGAGCGCGATGACACGGGCCTCGGCCATAGAAATTTTGGCATTCTTGGCGAGCTCCTCGCCTTTGAATGGTTTGACGCTGGCATGCTGTTCGGCAGTAGTGACATTAGCGGCATAGGCGACAGTGCCGGCTGTGGCTAGCGCAAGGGCTATGGCGAGTATTGAAAGCTTGTTGTTGTAGAGCATGGTAGTTCTCCAGATGAACGCAAACATTTGCGTGATAGAGAGCCTACGGCTTCAGACTTAGCTGGCACTGAGCATCGTCAGTGGATTTTTCAGTTTGCCGTGCCTATGCCAGCCATTGGCTTCTTAGCCTCATCTTGGGCGGTAGTGCTGAAGAGCTTTATTTTCCGTTTTCCGAGACGACCCCTTGAAGCGTGCACTGAAATAAATAAGGCAGGGCTAAGCCCTGCCTTATTTCAAAAAAATTAGTGTGAACTGTTATTTAGCAGCGTCTTGCATAACAGCATCTGCCTTGGCGGCATCTGTCTTCTTCATTGCCTTATGAGCTTTCTTGACATGATGAGCCTTGGCTTTGTGATGAGCATTGGCTGTAGCTACCTTGGCTGGAGCGGCAGCGTTGATGGTTGCGGCTGGGGCAACAGCATCAGCTGCAAAGGCGCTGATGGAAAAAGCGAAAAGTGCAGCAGCAATAGCGGTAATAATTTTGTTCATAATATTTCCTTTAATAATTGGCCAATAGGTTTAGGACCCACAAGCTAGTCTGCAGGTTACCTGGAACCAACAATATGCCGCAAAGCTTACGGTAACCTTACCTTTCAAATATTTTTATGCCCGCTATCAAACTGACTTGCTCCCCACCAGCCAATATACCGGCAGTGTCAGATATACGCGCGCGAAGGCATGGAGCTTAGCGAAAGCACGGTAGGTGACTGGACTGGCGGCGTTCACCATCTGCAGATCCAATTGCAAGATGTCCTACACCGACATGTCTTTGCAGCCCATAAGCTGCACGCGGGCGGCACACCAATTGTGGCCTTGGTAAACTGTTGCCATGGAACGTGAAGCTTTAAGTGCCACTAACCCGGTCAGACCGTCCATATGGTACAGGGCGGCCCGTTACCATGGTCGGTAATCGAGCGCGGGTCATCATGATCTAATATGCAATGATCGTACGAACTGGCTGTGTCGGGAGTTTGATCGATGGGCTGGCTACGCTTCCTTGCGACCACCTTAGTTATTGATGCCCAGTTTATGCGTGCAGGGGCAGGAAACCCTCTGATGATCGCGGCGGCGGCAGGATTTGCAGTTCGCTTCGAAGTAGTCGCCCAGAGACTGCAATCACAGTCTGGCTGAGCGGTCCAGCTGGTCTACAAGTTAACCTGAGAATTAGTGCATCATTTTCTTAAGCACAGTTACAGCATCTTCCTTATCTTGTCCAAGAATGGTTTGCACATATTGGACAACACCGGCATCGTCCAATATATAAATAGATATGCTGTGTTCGAAATCACCAGATTTGTTTTTTTTGTATTTCATTCCAAGCGCGGCTGCAAGTCTGCGAACCGCTTCTGGTTTACTGTTGGCTATAACCCAGGCAGGTGTGTCAATCCCATGAGCTTCTGCATATTCTTTTAGCTTCTTGGAGGTATCCCGCTCGGGATCGAATGAGAAAGCTGCAAGATGTACTTTCCCGACTTGAGATGCAGGTAAGCTACGCACGATTTTTTTCATGTCCTCCACGATTAGCGGACATACCTCCTTGCAGGAAGTATAAATCATTGCAATGATGGAAGGATTTCCACTTAACTCATTCAAGTGGAATGGTTTCCCATCGCTGGTGGTCCAGGTATCCGTGATGTTAAATAGGGATTCCGACTGGGGAATGGACGTGGGTTGCGTCTCATGCTCATGGGTATGAGCAAATGCCGGAACAGCACATGTCAGAAAAAACATAACCCATATAAATTTAAATACTTTTTTCATTTGGCGTCCTTTGCGCAACGAAACCCTAAATTTTTACCAGTAAAAGCACCCTGCAGGCTACCGCGATATGAGTACCTCATGAATGCTGCATAATCCCTGGGGTTGGAAGCATTGAGACTCCCCCCCCCACAGAAGAAGTTTTTCTGTCCAGAATCCCGGGAATCGGAAGAGACCATGAAACTATTAAAGTCCGATGTCCATTCCCAAACCAGGCCAGCCAGGTCGTAAATGCCAAATCCGTTGGCAGGTTGGCTACCAACACTTGGTAGCCTCCCATTAGGAGTCGCATACCAATCCAAAAGTTGTTGTTGAATTTTTTCATTGTCTCTTCCATTGTCAGCTAGAGCATATTCCCACTCATCTGTAGTGGGGAGCCGTTCCTCACGTGCTTCACAATAAGCTGAGGCGGCAAACCAGGAGACATTCACCACTGGGTTGCCGAGCTCATTCCTGTCCTCAACTGCTGAATCTTCGCTCCAGTGCTGAAGATAATGGGAATCAGCAAATACCCTCTTGACCTGAGTTTTTTTCCATTCAGGATGTGCGATTACAAAGTCCAGGTACTGGCGGTTTGTAATCGGCTCCTGATCGAGCCGGAATGCTTCAACGTAGACTGGTCGCCTTTCGAAGTTTTTCGTATTTTCTTTTTCCAAATACAGCGGGGTATACACCCCGCTCGGGAGCAATGCCATACCTTCGACGGATGCTGCCAGAGCGGGGGATATTGTCGTCAGTAGCATCAGCAACAAGAAAGCTTGTTTACTCATTCAGCTACATTTTTCATGGGCCCGACCCGATTTTTCTTCACCTCATCGGGAGTTACTTCACCCCCTACGTTTCCCCAACTGTTGTAAATGTAAGTGAGTACATTGGCAGTATCTTCATCGCTCAAACTCCATGATGGCATAACACCGTTGAATTGCTGTCCATTCACTGTGACATTCCCCTGCAGCCCCCCACTAACCGTTTTGATTGCACGTACTTTATCCGCGTTGAGGTAATCCGAGTTCGCTAGAGGTGGGAATGCATGAGGGATCCCGACGCCGGATGGCTGATGGCAAGCAGCGCAGTTTGTGTTGTATATAGATGCTCCAAGCCCAATGCGCTCAGCTTTGTTTTTTGCAGCAAGAGACGGGCGCGGTGCTTGTTCTGTAACTCTCATTCCTATCCCTTCCGGCAAATAAACTTCATCGCTTATTTTCCCGGAATAAACGAGCTTATCTTCATCCCCGGATACTTTTAGCTGGCCGAGAGCGCCTTTGTTGAAGGCGCGCGTCAGCGAATGATCAACCAGGATATACGTTCCAGGGGCTTCAACCTTAAAATCTACCAAAGCGGCTCCTCCAGCCGGGATAATAGTCGTCTGCACATTGTGGGCTGCTGTACTGGTATTACCTTCTTGATAAACATTGTTGAAAATCTCACCGATCAGATGGAAAGATGAGATGAGATTCGGACCACCATTTCCTACGAAGAGGCGGATGGTTTCACCTTTTTTGGCTTGAAGCGCATTTTCGCCTGCCAGGGAACCAGCGGATCCGTTAAAAACGACATAATCCGGCTTTTCATCGATAGCCTTGACCATGCTGAAAGGCTGTAATCCTTGCGCGCCATTTTCGCCCTTCGTGTAGAAGTCCCCCTGCATGACATAGTATTCACGGTCAACTTTACTTAAGCCTTCTTTCGGCTCCACAAGAATCATGCCGTACATTCCATTTGCCACGTGCATGGCCACAGGTGCGGTGGCACAATGGTAAACATAAAGGCCGGGATTCAATGCCTTAAAGGAGAAGATCGAGCTGTGTCCAGGCGCGGTAAGCGATGCGGCTGCACCACCTCCAGGCCCAGTCACAGCATGCAAGTCAATATTGTGAGGCATTTTATTGTCCGGATGATTATTGAGATGAAACTCCACAAAATCACCTTCACGGATACGGATAAACTTACCAGGAACCTTTCCGCCAAATGTCCAGAAAGTGTACTTTACGCCGTCGGCCAGACGACCTTCCACTTCCTTGACTTCAAGATGAACGATTACCTTGGTGGCGTGTTTTCTGGTAATGGGGGGCGGCACATTGGGTGCGTCGGTGAGCACCGCGCTTTCTTGACCTTCTATTTTATCCTTCCAATTTTCATCACTCGTGGATGCGCTTCCAGGAATGGAAGTAGCGCAAAGAAGGATCGCAAAAATACCAAGGAATGTTTTTTTCATTAATGTCTCCCAATTGCATAATAGATAGTTGATAACCGTCGTAATACGCCACCGCAGAACCGAATCCCAGCACGGAAATGCCAATGGTGAATGCCAGAACCGCAGCCTTGGATCACTAACTCACATGACTCTATAACCTATATCAAAAATGCGACAATGGCAGAAATGAAATATACGCTCTGCCGTGAGCGAAAAACACTAGTCAAATGAGCTAGTTCTTCTGAACTACCACCTGTGAGGGGTTTCAACCACGAAGTGCAGAAAATAGGCAAAAAATGCGTATCTCATCTTTCCTCGCCCGACCAAGACCGGATACAAAACACTTGAATAGTAAACTTCTAATGAATTGATTTTAAAGGGGCGCAAGGTGGCAAGTCGTTTACTTCTCCACCACCAGATAAGCATGTGACTCTAAGTAAGCATGCCCCTAAGGAACTCCAGCAGCTACGCAAAGCATACGAAAAAAAACCGCCTATATTGGTGGTTTTTTTTGAATCATGGCGGAGATTGCGTCCGCCATAATTTAATTTCATTCTGTCGCATAACTACCCTCTAAAGCCCATATTACAAGCCATTAGAGAATTCCTTTTGTTTCAACTCGTATCATTTGCTAGCGATGTAATCGCATAATTTATGGTGGGTATGCAGTATTAATCCCTATTCAGCATCCACATTGCCTCCTGACCGGATCTCATAAATATAGGGTAAGTGATGCCACGGAAAGCGAGCGAACTGAACGCACTGGCAGTGTCCAGACTAACTAAGCCTGGGCTGCATGCCGTTGGTGGCGTGTCCGGCCTCTCCCTGCAAGTCACCACAACCGGCGCGCGCACTTGGATATTGCGCACAGTCATCGGCGGCAAGCGCCGCGAAATGGGGCTAGGCGGCTATCCGGATGTTCCGGTTGCCGAAGCCAGAGAAAAAGCGCGAGTAGTCAAGCGGTCTATCAATGAATATGGCTTAGACCCTATCGAGCAGCGCAAGGAGGCCAGAAGCAAGCTCAAATCTGAACTCGCCAAGGCAATTACGTTCAAGCAAGCGGCTGCGGCCTATATAACCACACACGAACACGGCTGGAAGAACGCCAAGCACACTGTACAGTGGACAAGCACCCTGGAAACCTATGCCTATCCCAAGATAGGCAATCTGCTGGTACGCAACGTGGATGATGCCCACGTTATGGAAATTCTCGCCCCTATATGGACGACCAAAACAGAGACTGCCTCGCGCCTGCGCGGGCGGATCGAAAAAGTGCTGGATTGGGCCATTGCTAGTAAATACCGAGACGGCCCCAATCCGGCCAGATGGAAAGGAAATCTTGATGTCCGCCTTGCGGCACCATCAAAAGTGGCCAGGGTTCAGCACCATGCCGCCCTTCCCTATGACGACATGGGCAACTTCATGAAAGAACTGCGCAAGGGCGATGGAATGGGAGCCGGAGCACTTGAGTTCGCAATCCTGACAGCCACCCGATCTGGTGAAGTCCGCGGAGCTACCTGGCAGGAAATAGACCTGACCAAAACAGTCTGGATCATCCCCGCTGAGCGCATAAAAGCAAGAAAAGAACATCATGTTCCGCTCTCTCCTGCTGTTGTGGATTTCCTCAAGGAGTTGCCGAAGCTAGGCGACAACCCCTACGTTTTCCCTGGCACCAAAGGCCAACTATCCGACATGACGCTAACTAACTGCCGTATTAAGGCGCATGAACCGTAGCGAACTGACCACTCACGGCTTTTGCTCTACGTTCAGAGATTGGGCCGGAGAGCGCACTAGCTACCCTAGCGAAGTCTGCGAACACGCGCTCGCTCACCAACTCAAGGATAAGGCAGAGGCCGCTTATCAGCGCGGAACTCTGTTTGAAAAACGCCGCTCTCTAATGAATGATTGGGCAAAGTATTGCGGAACGCCATCCTTTAAAGCAGGCGAGAACGTGGTTCCTATCAATCAAATCGCTTGACCGCCGTAACGCTACGCTATACGATAACTCATGATTAAATCATTCCGCCACAAAGGCGTTGAACAGTTCTTTGAGACGGGCAGCAAGGCTGGCATTCAGCCGTCCCATGCCTCCAAGTTGCGGCGGCAACTGCGCCGTCTGGATGAAGCAACCAGTTCCCAGGACATGAACGTGCCTGGCTGGAAATTACACCCGTTGACCGGAAACCTGGCCGGGCACTATTCGGTATGGCTAAACGGCAACTGGCGCCTGACATTCACTTTTAATGGCACCGATGCCGTGCTGGTGGATTATCAGGACTATCACTGAGAGGACATTGAAATGAGCAAAATGCACAACCCGCCGCACCCCGGAGAAACTCTTCGGGAGGATGTACTGCCCGCACTTGGGCTGACCATAACCGAGGCCGCCACTCAACTTGGCGTGACTCGTACGGCATTATCCCGTGTACTAAATGAGCATGCAGCAATATCGCCGGAAATGGCGATCCGCATAGAGAGCTGGCTAGGAATAGAGCATGGTGGCCGAGCTGACGTATGGCTCGCGGAACAGGCCAGTTATGACCTTTGGCAAACGCGCAAGAGCTTCAAGCCTAAGGTTCAGCGCGCCCCAGAGATAGTCACGTAAACCATCTCCCCAAGCCATAAGCAAAGGGCTGACAACCAGTTAAGAGCTAACCGGCCGCCACGCATTTGCGTCTTGTGCATCCACGATGCTAGCGCCAACACCCGCCAGACCTCCAAGAAGGACAGATTTATCTGTACCCCCCAACATGGCGCTGGGCGGCATTACCCCGAAACAGAAGTTAGCACTTTTAACCGACTCTACTTCTAGCCGCTGCTAAAAATGGGGGGATTACCAAACGATGTGGTAAAACCTTAAAATAAATACTGTAAGTCACTTATTTTATAAGCATTATATATACTGGCGGAGAGGGCGGGATTCGAACCCGCGTTAGGCTATTAGCCTAAACACGCTTTCCAGGCGTGCGACTTAAACCACTCATCCACCTCTCCGTGCGTGGAGGCGGATTATATATCAAGTCGCCCACCATACCAAACGCATTAACCAGCCTTAATCAGGCATCGGCTTTGGAAACCTGCCTTTCAAAATATAAGCCTCCACATCACCTTTGCCTTTTATCTTTATCGCTCCTCTTGCCTCAAGAATGTAATGGTGTTGCAGTAACTCATAAGTTGTCTCTGTGACTTGAATAACGCCCGGCAGGCCATAATGCTCCATGCGGCTTGCTACGTTGACAGTATCCCCCCACAAATCATAGCTGAATTTGATACTACCAATAACGCCTGCAACAACAGGGCCGCTATTGATGCCAATACGCATCATCAGGTTTTTACCTGTTTTGGCTGCGGTACCGGCTAGGACAGTCTGCATCTCTAGCGCCATTTCGGCGACTGCCACGGCGTGATCAGCACGGGCATTAGGCACACCGCCTACGACCATGTAGGCATCGCCTATTGTTTTGATTTTTTCCAGATTATATTTTTCTGCGAGATGATCAAATTCAGAAAATACCTGGTTAAGGAGGTCAACTAGCTCTGACGGCGGCATGCCTGCTGAAATACCGGTAAAGTTCACCAAATCAGCAAACAGTATAGTCACAGCCTCATGACTGTCGGCTATCCGTGAATCATTAGCTTTTAAGCGATCAGCTATCGATTGGGGCAAAATGTTTAACAGTAATTTTTCGGAGCGCGCTTGCTCAATAGCCAACACCTGAAGAACACGCTCTTTTTGCGACTGAAAATAGCGCATCACCACATATAAAATAGTAGCAACACCAGTTAGATTCATCGCAAAAAAGATATCTTTAGTATGCGCGGGTATGGGTAATGCGCTACTTGCAAACAGACTATTGAGCTGCCATGAAACCGCTGCCAATGCCAGAAACAGGACAAACCACGGGGTCGATTGTCGCGTGCCAAGTATCATGAGCGCACCAACCGGGGATAATATTGCCCATATCGCCACGCCGCTTGACGCTCCAAATCCACCTATCACCCATTGCATGAAGAACGGCATAACCAACAGCATGACTAGCTGAGTAAATGTGAAATAATCAAAGCGCTTAAGTCGATAAAAAATGAGCAAGCTAGTATACGAAATAACAATATATACGTAAGGAACGGTCGCCATCACCGCATATCCTTCCCCCAAGCTGGATAATGTAAAAATCCAGAAAACACAGATGAGGCTTTCAGCAAGCACCAGTAAGGAAAGGATAGCTTTGCCAAGCAAAGCCGCAGGGGGATCGTTAAAGCGGCCCCAGAAAAAACTAGAATTAGCTGCCAACGGATTTGTCATTTTAGGCATATTGGGTTTTCGTTGGTAGCAAGCATTGTTTTTATTTTGTAATGCCGAAACAAAAATAGTCTTAACTATATCGTATAGCGCGATGCTTAGGCTACTTACCATGGCCACGATAGATAGTTATATCAAACCGCTTATATACAGTTTCACAAAAATTGAACGTGAAGTGGTAACTTCAAATAGCAGATGGATGGTGTTTTGAGGTAAAATCCAAATCGGCGGGCCTCCCCGCATTGCAAAGTAGCCAACCTGGTCAGATCCGGAAGGAAGCAGCCACAACTATTGAAGCAAGTGCCGGGGGTTGGGCTCGCCCCTCCAAAATTCCGATTAGCCTGCTCCGTAACCAACTAACCAGGCTGACAGCATTGACACGAAATGCGCGTTTTAGGCTAAAGTTAAAGCCTTATTTTTTGAGTTTACATACCACATGAGCTATCAAGTTCTTGCCCGTAAATGGCGCCCCAAGTCGTTTGAAGCGCTTGTAGGGCAAGAGCATGTAGTACGCGCGCTGACCAATGCACTGCAACAGCAGCGTTTACATCACGCTTACCTGTTTACCGGCACCCGTGGCGTCGGCAAGACTACACTGGCACGCATTCTGGCCAAATCCCTCAATTGCGAGACCGGCATTACGGCCCAACCTTGCGGGATATGCTCCGCTTGCATGGATATCGACAAAGGCCGTTTTGTTGATTTGCTGGAAGTCGATGCCGCTTCCAATACGCAAGTAGATAGCATGCGCGACCTGCTGGAAAACGCACAGTATGCGCCGACCGTTGGCCGCTTCAAGATCTACATTATCGACGAAGTGCATATGCTCTCGCGCAGTGCTTTCAATGCAATGCTGAAAACGCTGGAAGAGCCACCCGCTCACGTCAAATTCATTCTGGCGACGACTGATCCACAAAAAATGCCAGTCACTGTGCTATCGCGCTGTCTGCAATTCAATTTGCGGCAAATGTCCGGCACCTCAATCACTGAGCATCTGCAAGCTGTATTAGCCGAAGAAAATATTCCCTGCGAACCCGCAGCACTGCAGCTTATTGCACGCGCTGCGGCAGGCAGCATGCGTGATGCCCTATCGCTACTGGATCAAGCGATTGCTTACGGCAGAAACGCGGTGCATGAGCGAGAGGTTCGTGCCATGCTCGGCGCTATTGATCAAAGTTATTTATACGAACTTCTGCAAATGCTGCTGAAGCAGGATGGTGCCGGGCTTTTAGCCCAGGCTCGCCTTATGGAGCAACGTAGCCTTTCGTTCGATGCCGCCTTGAACGACTTGGCCAACCTGCTGCATCAGATTGCCGTTGCCCAAACCGTGCCGGAGAGCATTGCAGCAGACTTGCCGGAGCGTGACATGCTGCTGGATCTGGCTGGTAAGCTGAATGCAGAAGAGGTGCAGCTTTATTATCAAATCGCGCTGTTAGGTCGTCGTGATTTAGGCTTGGCACCTGATGAGTTTGCTGGCTTTACCATGTGTTTATTACGCATGCTGGCCTTTGCTCCTGGAGAAGCAACTGGTCTAAGAGGCAAATCTCCTGAAAAACCGGCCATGCCTGTTGCCAACAAGCTTGATACAGCCACAGCGCCTGCGGCATCTGTAGCCGTTGCAAAGCCTGCAGCAGAAATTGCCAACAACGACGCCCCACCACCTGCCGAGTTTACTGAAACACCCCCTGCCCTGCAGTTTGATGGTAATTGGCGTGGCCTCGTAGACCAGCTCAAACTAGGCCTGGCACGGGCTCTGGCACAGAACTGTGAGCTGCTGCGCTTTGATGAACACGCTATCTATCTATCGGTACCCCAGGCGCAAAAGCATTTGTTAGATCAAAGCTATCAGGAAAAACTGCGCGCCGCGATCAAACAATATTTTGGCAAAAAAATACAACTGCATTTTGATATAGGTGGCAGCGGTAACACGCCTGCCCAGCAAATCAGCCAGGAAAGAGCAGCGCTGCAATCGCAGGCGGAATCTGCAATTCAGCAAGATGATTTTGTGCAAGCCCTGGTTAAAGACTTTGGTGCACAGATTATTCCCTCCAGTATCAAACCCATTCAATAAAGTAATTTCAAAATCACACCTTAGGAGAGCAGATTATGTTGAAAGGCGGCATGGGCAATCTGATGAAACAGGCCCAACAAATGCAGGAAAACATGAAGCGTGCGCAGGCTGAGCTCGCGAATGTAGAAGTTGAAGGTCAAGCAGGTTCAGGCATGGTGAAAGTAGTAATGACATGCCGCAATGAGGTAAAACGCGTAAGCATAGATGACAGCCTGATGGGCGATGATAAAGAGATGCTCGAAGACCTCATTGTCACCGCACTCAATGACGCCGCTCGTAAAGCGGAAGCCACTTCTCAGGAACGCATGGGTGGTCTGATGGCCGGGTTGCCGATTCCTCCTGGCATGAAGCTCCCTTTTTAACTATTGATGAGAAATCCACCCGCCCTTGAACAGCTGGTCGAAGCCCTGCGCTGCCTGCCAGGGGTGGGGCCAAAATCGGCGTTACGCATGGCATATTATCTGTTGCAACGTGATCGTGCAGGAGCGAATTCACTGGCATTGGCATTGGGAAATGCACTGGAGGTTGTCAGCCACTGCAGTCTCTGTAATAACTTTAGCGAACAGCCCGTTTGCCCTTTATGCGTTTCTGGCAAGCGTGACGGCTCGCTGCTGTGTGTGGTGGAAATGCCTACGGATTTATTGATGCTAGAGCAAACTCATGCATTTCAGGGTATGTATTTTGTGCTGATGGGCAGGCTGTCGCCTCTGGATGGTATCGGTCCGCGTGAAATCCATCTGGATCGCCTGATCAAACGTGTGCAGGATGGCGTGGTGGAAGAAGTAATCCTTGCCACTAACTATACAGTGGAAGGCGAGGCCACTGCACACTACGTAAGTGAGTTGTTGCGTTCACGCGGCCTCAAGGTAAGCCGTATTGCCCGCGGCCTGCCTATGGGTGGGGAAATCGAGCATGTAGACAGTGGAACGCTGGCGCAAGCCTTGATGGAGCGGCGGAGTGTCAGCTAAAGATTAAAGAGAACAATACGCTTGATTGGATTAAAGCAAGCGGGCTATCTGATTAAGATCAGCCGGACTAGATTAGAGACAACATCTCCATAGGCTCATTAATCACTGCATCAGCACCCCACTCATGCGGTTTGTCAGTCGCATCAATATAGCCATACAAAGCAAGCACAGTGCGCATTCCTGCCGATTTACCCGCTTGAATATCCCGCTCAGCATCTCCCATATAGACACAATCTGATGGTTCCATTGCAGTTTGGGCGCATGCCATCAACAATGTATCCGGATGAGGCTTTGCTCGAGAAGCATCATCCCCGCTGATGACACAGGCAGCGCGCTGGTCAAGATGGATTGCCTTTAACAAAGGCTCGGTAAAGCGCCGCGGCTTATTGGTTACAACTCCCCAACGCAACCCTTTGTTTTCAATGGCTGTTAATAGCTCAGCCACTCCTGCAAACAATATCGGAGAACGCGTAAAGACTTGGTCATACAAATCCAGATACTCTTCTCGCATTGCAGAAAATTCCGCATCTTGTGATGTCAACCCAAAGCCTACAGACAGCAAGCCTATAGAACCATGCGAGGCGTATGGTCTTATTTTCTCTTGCGGCAGTGGCGGCATACCATGACGCTCACGCTGCATATTCAACGCCAAACCCAAGTCAGGTGCAGTGTCCACCAGAGTGCCATCTAAATCGAGCAATATCATTTGCAGCACTGTTACTTTACGGTATGCAAAATATAATTCACTGATACATCGTCACCCAGCCAGTAATGTTTGGTGAGCGGGTTGTAACTCATGCCTTTTGTGCCCACAACAGACAGCTCGGCTTCCCTGCCCCAGGAAGCAAGCTCCGAAGGCTTGATAAATTTTTCGTATTCATGTGTTCCACGGGGCAGCAAATTCAGCAGGTACTCTGCTCCGATAACTGCAAACAGATAGGCTTTGGGATTGCGATTGATGGTAGAGAAAAATACCGTACCGCCAGGTTTTACCAATGCAGCACAAGCCCGCACCACAGCTGCAGGGTCCGGAACATGCTCCAGCATTTCCATGCAGGTGATCACGTCGAAACTTTCAGGCATCTCCTGAGCCAGATCTTCAACAGAGATCAGGCGGTAATCCACTTTTACGCCACTCTCAAGGCGATGTAACTGGGCAACTTTCAGTGCTTTTTCACCCAGATCAATACCCATTACATCAGCGCCCTTCTCACTCATGGATTCCGACAGAATACCGCCGCCGCAGCCTACATCAAGCACCCTCTTATCTTGCAGGTCAACTTTGCCGTCAATAAAATCAAGTCTTAAGGGGTTAATTTCATGCAAAGGTTTGAATTCACTATTCGGGTCCCACCAGCGATGCGCCAAAGCGGCAAATTTCTGCAGCTCCGCAGGATCAGCATTTACGCTTTGTATCGTCTTCATGTGTATCGAGTCAGTCTTGATTGCCATACTGAAGTAATTTCCTTTAATTCTGCAGGTTCTATGTTGGCATAGACGCCAACTTGCCCATTAAGTTTTTGATAGCGCAGCTCGCCGGCTACCCAGACATGGCTCACATGCTCTCGCCCTGCTACATAGACCAGATGCGAGAGTGGGTCAAAACAAGGCAAGGTTTCCGGGTCCGCAATCCTCACCGCTGCAAGATCTGCCATCTTTCCCATCTCAATTGTACCTACTTGATCATCCAGACCCAATGCCCTGGCTGCATTTATGGTGGCCATTTCCAATGCCTGAGCAGCAGGCAGGACAGCGGCATTGCCACTCATGCCTTTTGCTAGCAGCGCTGCCAAACGCATCTCTGCAAACATGTCCAGACGATTATTGCTTGCAGCGCCATCAGTGCCGAGGCCAAGATTAACGCCTTTTTCCAGCAAATCCGCTACGGGTGCAATGCCACTCGCCAATTTTAAATTAGAGGTAGGGCAATGTGCGACATGGCAGCCATATTCAGCCAGCATATTTATTTCAGCAGGCTCAAGGTGCACGCAATGCGCGGCTACCAGGCTTGGGCCCAACAACCCCAGGTCAGCTAACCGACGTAGAGGCCGCAAGCCATGCTGCGTAATGCTTTGCTGGATTTCGTCGCGGGTTTCATGAATATGGGTGTGAATACCAATCCCGAGTTGTTCGGCATAAGTAATTACTTTTTCAAATGTGCCATTTGCTATGGTATATGGCGCATGCGGTGCAAAGCTGCTGGTCAGTAATTTACTATCACGCCAGCTATCGCGCGCATCAAAACCTTTTTGCAGATAGTCATCCGCATCATTGGCATAAGCGGATGGAAATTCAATGACTATCAAGCCAAGATTAGCGCGCATTCCTGACTGCAAGACAGCTTGCGCGGCGGCTTGCGGGAAAAAATACATATCGTTAAAACAAGTAATCCCTCCGCGCAACATCTCTGCGCAGCCCAACAAAGTACCGTCATGTACAAAACGTTCAGACACCCATTGCTTTTCTGCTGGCCAGATATGCTCTTGCAGCCACGGCATTAAAGGTAAATCATCGGCTAATCCACGCATTAGGCTCATCGCAGCATGAGTATGCAAGTTGATCAACCCAGGGATTAAGATGTGATCGTCCAGGCTAGTTGTCTGGCGCGCGTGATAACGCAGCCTGGCTTCTTCGGTTGGCAGAATATCAGCAATAACCCCTTGATCCAGAATCACTGTAGCATGCGACAAAACCTGCGCATGTGGAATTACCGGAATAATCCAGCGCGCCTCTATGGCATGATCGACTTCGCGCGCTGGATTAGCTTCTTGAGATAGATGTTCAGTCATTTTGGTTATAAAAAAGCCCCGCATTGCGGGGCTTTTTCGTGCTTTGCTTATAAATTAGTGATACTAAGCTTAATTGCCGGCACGTTGTACTTCAATTTCAACTACTACACGGCGGTTAGGTTGCAGGCATTCAATGGCCTTTTTACCACGAACGCCTTTGCAATCTGCCACAGACTCAGCTTCGCCTTTACCAACTGCGTGCAGGCGGCTTGCTGCAATGCCTTGGCTCACGAGGTAGTTCTTAACAGTGTTTGCACGACGCTCAGACAGTTTCTGATTGTATTTAGCATCACCAATGCGATCGGTATGGCCAGTAATCAGGAGCAGCTCAACTTCTGGGTGTGCCTTCATTTTCTCTACGACATCAGCATTGAGAATAGTCTTGCCCTCTTCCTTGAGCGTGTCTTTGTCGAAGCCAAAGAGCACTTCAGCCTGCAGCGTAACTTTTTCAAATGCGGGTTCAGCTGGACCTGCTGGGGCAGCTTCTGCTGCTGGAGCTGCAGCTGGCATTGGCTCGGCAGCTGGAGCTGGCTCGGCAGCTGGAGCTGGCTCGGCAGCTGCTACTTGCTTAGGCGCGCCGAATTTAAAAATTACGCCCAGATTCAGGTAGGTATTGCCGATATTTTCATCTCGATGATTACCAGTGCCGCCGAACAAGTTAGATGCTTCAGCACGGCTATACACGTAGCGCAGATCTGCCTGCAGGCCAAGGTTTTCCGTAAAGAGATATTGAGCACCTAGACCAACGTTAGCCATCCATGAAGTCTTGATACCGTTTGCGTCTGGCGTGCCATTGTAATGGATACGGTTATGCGCTGCGCCCAAACCGGCAAGCAGGAAAGGCCGGAACTTGTCACGGCTAAACATGTAAAGTGCATCCACACCCAATAGAGTCTGTTTATATTTGCCGCTAGTGTAAGAGTTACTGTCTTCATCAGTTTGATTGTGGCTCAGACCCACCTGAACATCCCAGTGCTCACTGATCTCTTTACCAAAACGCAAGAAACCGCCTACATCGTTATCATCAGCTTTAAGATCGCTATCGGTATGCATAATATTGATACCGGGCAATGCGTACCAGGAACCTTGATAGGCATCCTCCGCTGAAGCCGTCATTGCACCCAATCCAACAACACTGGCCACGGCCAGACAAATAAGACTTTTCTTCATGGTATAACTCCCTGTAAAAAATTAAACTCGTGACCAAATATACTTAAAGCCCTGCGCAGATGCAACGTACTTGCGGTTAGATAGCAAATTCACATCATATCTGCAACTTCCATGTTGCATTTACGCAACATGGCTTGGAGTTCATGAATTTTATTACTGCTTAATGCTGCTGTGCGCTCAGAATTAGCACAGAGCGCACCACGAAAACCCAAATAGCCGGGGCTTAAGGCAACCAACCCTGGAACATGATTCAGCCTTAGAGAACCCGCAAGCCCGGATTCCAGCTTGTATGTGCGTGCCAATTTAACAAACTGTTGTAAATCGTTAACCAAAACATAGTCCAGCAGGCTGCTTCCGTTTTTTTGCACCGTATCCAGCATTACGCCGTAAAACCCCGCCATTTGCAGTTCAGGTAATAATGCAAAATCCGGATTTTGATCAGCAAATAATACTGCCACAATACGCACTCCCTTTGCCGCCAGCGGCTGTAGCGCCTTGATACAAGCGCCATGGCTGGCCAATCCAAAAAAACCGACTTTAACGATATCAACACCCGTAGCAGCCGTATGTTCGGTAGCGCGTATAAGAAGTTCTGGTTCCATGGGCAAATCGCCGATAGTGGCACTGATTAGTTTACAGCCATCAATAGCGCGGGCAATTTCACCTATCTCGGACAGTGAGAGCGCGCCTAATGCGCCTTGTGCAGGATTTTTCAGGTCAATAATATCGACACCCGCATCCACAGCCAATAAAGCTTCGCTTACATTGGTAACGCTGGCTAGCAACTTGGTCATGCCAGATTCCCTCCCGAGATGGCTGCCTTGTGGTTTTCTATCCGTTCTATTAACCAGCCCCAGGCTTCGCGCTCACGTTCCCCTGCGGTTTTTTCAATGGCAATGGTCAGGTAAGCGACTTCAGCATCCACCTTTGCTATAGGCAGCATATGCAAGCGGCTTACTAATACCGCCAGTTCAACTACTGCCGCCTGGGCACGGTTAAATCCGCGGAATGGCGCATGATTGACCTCATGCACCACACGAAAATAAAGCTCTGGGCGCGTAGTATCTTCCTTGACTTCTACCAGCTCCAGTTCTCGGTGCGCTAACGCTGTGCCCAGTACAAAACCCTTGATTTTTTCTGCTTCATATACCGGCCACTCGCGCCTGCCAGTCAGCGCTCCGGCAAATACACGAACATCGTCCGTTAGATTCAATACAGCGTTGCGGCTGCTCAGGAGATTATCCAGACTAGTCGAAGGCCGAAATGGAGCTATGAGTATCAGCCCATCACGTTCACGGACACCGAAAGGGGCAATATGCGGATTATTCTCTGCATCTACACTGATCAGGATAGTTTCGTAAATCAACCTGTCTCCTCGGCCTTGTTTCTCCTGGCACGCCGCTCCTTGAGCGAAGCATCACGGTGTGCCACGCGTCCTTCCGCGTCTTTTTTGGGAGTATTACAGCCCCATTGCAGCTCTTCATCCTGGTTATAGCGCTTTTTCAATTGCCAGGCAATTTGCGCGCGCGCCAGCTCCACACCCAGATAAAAGGCATGGGAAGCATCATTATCCACTTTCAGATGAGGATAAAGCCTGAAGGGATCGGTTTCCTGGTGCAGGCCGTCGCGATTGTAGATATTCATGCCCTCTTCGCTTAGCTGGATACGAAAGCTGGGGTCTTTGATTTGTGCTGCAATCTCAGCAATTTCTTCAGCGCTATAGGTAAACGGGCGGCGATCATGCAGCCCCAGTAAACCGTCACTGTAGTCTCGCGGCAGGCGTCTATCCTCACGCGCCGCATACATCACACGTCTGGCAATATCAGCCTCGCTCACTGCGTTAATGGCATGCGGACTCACGGAAGTCGCTAACACAGCGTTCAGCCCCAACTCGCTGATAATGCCAAACAGTATGGCATTGATGCCGGTGGTATCAGCATCGGTGAGTTCAGTCAGGTTGCCAACGCCCATCATGATCTGGATATCAGGGTGGCGTTTACGTAGTTTCTGATAGCGCACAATAGATTCAGTGAAGCCAAAAGGGATGGGATCAAGAATGGCATCCGCAATGAATGCCCTGCCTTTTTTTTGCATGGCATCGATAGTGCGATAAAGTGAAGCCATATTCCCAGGCTTAGCCGGAATCAATATTGGCGTAGAAGCGACTTCGTCAGCTATCCATAAAGTTTTTTCGGTAAGGCTTAAAAGATAATCAGCCCCTGCTTTGCCAGCCAGCAGCAAGTCGTCACTGTTTAATGAATCAACACTAACCTTGAAACCAGCGGCTTTGAGCGCTTGAATGGAGTCTTGCAGGTGCGGGAAAGGTGTGTTGGGTAGGCAGCCGATATCGATAACATCGGCACCCTGTTGACGATAATGCTCGGCACGCCAAAGAATGCCATCCACCGTCAATTCCGGCGCTTCAACGATTTCGGCAAAAATTTTGACGTCATATTGAGACAAATCAGGCGCCTTGCCGCCACGGCCAAAAAAC
Source organism: Methylophilaceae bacterium (assembly GCA_039933015.1). GTDB lineage: Bacteria > Pseudomonadota > Gammaproteobacteria > Burkholderiales > Methylophilaceae > JBDTOX01. The sequence continues at coordinate 7,281 of JBDTOX010000155.1, read as the reverse complement.
TGGGGCAAGTCTTTCAAGTCTTCCGGACCGCGTTCGACAGGCACGCCGTATTTATTTTCCAGCATCGTTAAATCGCCACGACAAAGGCCCGGAATCACAATGCGGTCAGCATCTCCCGCATCGGGTAATCGCCGCACAATGAGCTCCGGCGTCATTAAAGCCGCTACCGAGACTCCAAGCTGTGCAACACGATATTTAAAATCAGTGGGCTGCATGCCAGCCAGCACTTTGTGCAGGCTTTTCTCGGCAAGCTTGCCGGTTAAGAAGAGGAGGTTTTCAGACATGCTAGCCGCGCCTGAACCGCTGCTTTCAACTGCTGCATATCGCCAGCCACTGTTGTCTCTTCAAAAGTCTTGAGCTTTTCCATGTTGTCAAGATCAATACGACGCGGATAAACTTTTACCATATGCTCGTGTGGGGCTTCAGATTCGATTTCCGGCTCGCTATCACATGCGAACACAATAGTCGGTACGCGGCATTTACCTGCCTGCGCATAGATATTAGTAATTAGATTATCTGAGATGCCGCAGACCATCTTGGCTACGGTGTTGGAGGTTGCTGGTGCAATCACTGCAGTATGGTAGGCACCATGATAAAACAATTCGACCGGGACTGAACTGGCGGTTTTGTCCTGATACACGCGGCCCACATTATGTTTGTAGCCATACTGCTGCAGGATCTCTGCCGCGGCCTTGCTCAGGAATAGATCAACGTCTTGCAGCTGACTAATAATTTCCAGGCATTCACGCAGATAGTGCCCGGAGCCTGTGAGTGCCCAGGCCAGACGCGGCTTCTCAACAGATTTCACGTTTAAACCCCAAATGGATGGCGCAGAACGATCGTCTCATCGCGTTCAGGGCCGGTAGACACAATATCCACGGGTACTTCACATAGCGCTTCCAGGCGCTTGAGGTAAGACTGTGCGTTGGCAGGCAAATCTTCCCAACGGCTGATGCCAAAAGTGCTTTCACTCCAACCAGGCAAACTCTCATAGATCGGCTTGCAGCGTGCGACATCGTCTGCGCCTACAGGCAGCATATCGACCACCTTGCCATCCAGCTCATAGCCAGTGCATATATCCAGCTCGGCGATACCATCCAATACATCCAGCTTGGTAATACACAACCCAGTAAGGCCATTGATGCGCGCAGAACGGCGCAATGCTGCCGCATCAAACCAGCCACAGCGGCGTTTACGCTTGGTTACGGTGCCGATTTCACGGCCTTTGGTAGACATTTGATAGCCAGGGCAATCCAGCGACTCAATATCCAGCTCGCTAGGGAATGGACCGCCGCCTACGCGCGTGGTGTAAGCCTTGGTAATACCGAGTACGTAGTGCAGCATATTCGGGCCTACGCCTGAGCCAGCAGAGGCTTGTCCCGAGACACAGTTTGATGAAGTGACATAAGGATAAGTACCATGATCTATATCCAGCAAGGTGCCCTGCGCACCTTCAAACAACAGATTTTGACCAGACTTGTTGGCTTCATAAAGGGCAGCGGAAATATCTGTCACCATGGGACGTAAAATTTCAGCCTGCTTCATGGATAAATCAAATTGCGCCTGATAATCAGCTGGCTCTGCATTAAGATATTTGGTTAACACAAAGTTATGATAATCAAATACTTCCTTTAATTTTTCCGCAAAGCGCTCGGGATAAAACAAGTCATATACGCGCAGAGCGCGACGTGCGACTTTATCCTCATAGGTCGGGCCTATACCTTTACCTGTCGTACCGATTTTCTTGTCTATTCCGCGTGCAGCTTCACGGGCTTTATCCAGTTTAACGTGACAATCCAAGATCAAAGGGCAGCCAGGGCTTACTTTTAAGCGGCTGCGGACTTCAATACCTTCTTTTTCCAGGCCAGTAATCTCTTCCAGCAAATGGCCAGCATCTAACACGACACCATTACCGATATAACACTGCACACCTTCACGTACGATGCCGGATGGCACCAGGTTCAGTTTGTATTCGCGTTGCGAAGCACCTTGGCCAATGACTAGCGTATGTCCTGCATTGTGCCCGCCTTGAAAACGCACTACACCCTGTGCGTGATCAGTGAGCCAGTCTACGATCTTACCTTTACCCTCATCACCCCATTGGGTACCGATAACGACGACATTCTTGTTCATTGTGTGCTCTGTCTAATCTAATAATTATTAATTTAACAACTCTGGTGCAGCGGTTACTTGCCAAACGCCACCCTGCTGTACTAATTTACGATCGCAATTAAGTTCTTTACGATGTGTTTCGTGCCCAGGCAGTTCTTGTATCACCACCTGACCAGCTGCACGTAATTCATTTACCTTAGCGACTAAGCCGGATTTATCAGAACCACTGCCGTTGCTATAAGGGGCAAATATTGCTTTTGGTAATTCAGCCGGCGCCAAGGCTGTCACTACGCCACGCAGGTCAAGACTAAAGCCAGTAGCCGGACGTGCCCGCCCAAAAGCCGAGCCCACTTCATCATAGCGCCCACCCAATGCCAATGGGCCAGCATAGCCTTGCGCATAAGCCGCGAACACCATACCGCTGTGATAGTGATAACCACGCAACTCAGCCAAGTCAAAACACACATCCACACCCAAATCGGCAAGTTGCTCACTGGCCTGACGCAACTCGCTTAATGCTTGCTTAATTTCCGCAGTAGCGGGCAAACATTTTTCTGCCTGGGCTAGAATTTGCGCATCGCCATTTAAAGCAGTCAGGCTAATCAATGCGTCACGCGTCGTTTTATCAATGCCTTGAGTCAAACTGCTTACGGCAGCCTGGTCTTTGCTTTGCAGCGCGGCATAGAGCGCGTGTTCCAATGGCTTGCCAATTTGGCTCTTGCTAACCAGATTGCCAAAAATTCCGACGTGGCTAAAGTCAATATGCAGGGATTCAACGCCGGCAGCCTGTAAAGCCTTGACCATTAGCCGCTGAATCTCCATATCACTCTCTACACCGGCGTGACCAAACAACTCGGCGCCTAATTGCAGGGGTTCGCGCGTTTGCGCCAAGCCACCGGGTTTTGTACGTAACACACTACCCGCATAACACAGCCGGGTAACGCCCTGGTTATTCAGCATGTGGGCATCAATTCGCGCGGCTTGCGGTGTAGTATCTGCGCGCAAGCCCATTAACCTGCCTGTTAGCTGATCAACCACTTTGAATGTAGCCAGATCGAGATCGTGGCCAACACCAGTAATGAGGGACTCCAGATATTCCAGCAATGGTGGGATAACAAATTGATAACCGTGCACTCTGAACAAATCCAGCAAGCGGCGACGCAATTGCTCAATACGTGCGGCTTCTGCGGGCAGCACGTCTTCAATGTATTCGGGGAGTAGCCAGTTACGCATAAAAAATCTTTATGTATTTAATAAAGCACAAACATCAGGATTAAGCCGACTAGCATTGAAGCAAGACCAACAAAACGCAGCTGCCCATCTTTAAGTTCGATCATGCGCTGAAATGTCTGGCGCCAAGCCTTGGGTGCCAAAAATGGCAGCACCCCTTCCAAAATCAGCATCAAGCCAAAGGCTGTCAGAAATGTGGTTTTCAAATTTTACTTCTTGCGCCCACCGGCATCACGCATGTATTTGAAGAAGTCTGAGTTGGGCTCCAGCACCAGCACATCGCTCTTGCTCTTGAAGCTATTACGGTATGCTTCCAGGCTGCGATAGAAAGAATAAAACTCAGGATTTTTACCATAAGCTTGCGCGTATATATCAGAGGCCTTGGCATCACCCGCACCTTTAGTGCGCTGGGCTTCGCGGAAGGCTTCAGCAATGATGATTTCGCGTTGCCTATCTGCATCGGCACGAATTTTTTCAGCAGCGCCCGCACCTTGCGAACGCAACTGATTAGCCACGCGCTTACGTTCTGCTTCCATACGCTGGTATACCGATTCGCTCACCTCTTGCGGCAAATCCACTCTTTTCAAACGTACATCCAGGACTTGAATACCCATTTGGTTTGAATCGCGGTCCGCACGTTGACGCAGAATTTCTATAATCTGGCTACGCTCGCCAGAAACCACGTCGTGAATTGTGCGTTTACCGAACTCTGCACGCAGGCCATCATTGACGGTTTGTGACAAACGCCGCTCGGCTTGCAGCTCGTCGCCTTTGACTGAAACATAGTATTTGGCTGGATCAGTAATGCGCCATTTAACAAAAGAATCCACCAGCACATTTTTCTTTTCGCTAGTGATAAAACGATCCGGCTCTACCCAATTCAGCGTCAAGATACGATTATCAAAGTAGCGCACGTTATCCACCATCGGCACTTTGAAATAAAGACCGGGAGCTTTTTTAACGGAAATGATTTCGCCCAGACGGAACACCAATGCGTATTCACGTTGATCGACAGTGAATGCAGACAAGCTAGCCAACAACAAGACTGCAATTAAGCCTAATAGCACGGCACCTAAATTCTTCATTATCTATTCTCCCTATCACGGCTGCGGAAAGCATCCCGCGAGCGTTGGGCATTTGCATTCAGTTCAGGCAGTGTTGTGGCGGGCACAGGTGCTGGCTGTGCAGAATTTGCATTGGGCGCAACAGTGCCTGTCGCACTGAGTAACTTATCCAGAGGCAAGTAAAGCAAGCTATTGCCGCTCTTCTGATCAATTACCACTTTGCTTACGCTGGATAAAATTTGTTCTTGCGCATCGAGATACATACGTTGGCGCGTCACTTCCGGAGCACGTTGATATTCGGTCAGTATCTGGTTGAAACGACTGGCATTACCCAACGCCTCATTCTCAACGCGCAGTTTGTAACCGGCGGCTTCTTCCAGCAGACGTGAAGCCGCACCACGTGCTTTAGGAATGACATCATTCGCATAGGCTTGACCTTCGTTCTTTTGCCGTTCCAGATCCTGCCCTGCCTTGACCGCATCATCAAATGCCGCCTGCACTTGCTCAGGCGGTTGCGCGTTCTGCATGGTCACGTTAACGACATTAATTCCCGACTTATAACGATCCAGCATATCCTGCATGAGCTTCTTGGCACGTACGGCAACCTCTTCGCGGCCTTCGTATAGGGCAAAATCCATTTTGCTCTTGCCCACGACCTGACGAATTGCGGCTTCAGCTATGCCGCGCATCGACTCTTCGGCAGAGCGATTGTTAAAAAGCGTTTCTTCAACATTCTTCAGGTTATATTGCACGGCTAATTGCAAATCGATAATGTTTTCGTCATCTGTCAGCATGAGGGACTCACGCAACTCCTTGCTGCGTGATGAACCGCCCTCTGCTGAGCGATAACCGACTTCAATGGTCCGCACTTGCTCCATATTGACCACCGTCACAGTCTCAATCGGGTAAGGCATATGCCAGCGCGGCCCAGGCAAGGTGGTCTCCACATGCTTGCCGAAACGCAGAACTACACCTCGAGAACCCTGGTCGACAATATAGAAGCCTGTGGCAAACCAGATTACCGCTACCAACCCGACAATGGGCAAAACTGCCAACCTCTTATTTCCGGAGTCGGGGGACTGATTGTCGCCTTTGCCTGATTTACCAAACAAGCCATTCAGCTTGCGGCTGAATTGGCGCAATACTTCGTCCAAATCGGGCGGGCCGTCATTGTTACGGTTGCCCCAACCGGGATCGTTAGCCATTGAATACTCCGAATAAAACTAATTGTTAAGCGACAGCGCTAGCATGCTTGGATGTTTGTTCAGTCAGCTGTTCTACCATACGCTGCTGATGTTCTACCAATACCTGCCGCACCAAATGCAGTCCTTCGCCAGTCTTGGCAGAAATACGAATTTTGCAGATTCTACCATACTCGTCCCGCTCCAGCCCCGGCTCCAGACTTATACGATCAATCTGATTTAATACCAATACCTGATGCACTTGTGTAGCACCGATTTCATCCAGTACACGATTTACCTGCAAAATCTGCTCATCCCGGTTAGTGCTTGCGCTATCTACCACATGCAATAATAGATCCGCCTGCACAGCCTCTTCCAGTGTTGCACCGAAGGCCTCGACCAGCGCATGCGGCAAATGCTTAATAAACCCCACCGTGTCTGATAAAACGATAGGCCCGCTTTCCGGCATATACATTTTGCGCGAAGTAGTATCCAGTGTGGCAAACAACTGGTCCGCCTCGTAGACGTTCGATTGCGTCAGCCGATTAAACAAGGTTGATTTGCCTGCGTTCGTGTAGCCAACAAGCGATACGGACATCACTTGAGAGCGTTTACGTGAACGGCGCTGCATACCGCGCTGCTGTTTAAGTTTATCCAATTTTTCACGTAATTGCTTCACGCGAATCCTCAGCATGCGGCGATCCAGTTCGAGCTGTGTTTCACCAGGGCCGCCGCGCATACCGATACCACCCTTTTGCCGCTCCAAGTGTGTCCAACCACGGACCAACCTGGTAGACAGATGTTCCAGTTGCGCCAGTTCAACCTGCAGCTTACCTTCGTGGCTCTGTGCGCGTTGGGCAAAAATATCGAGAATAAGGCCGGTACGGTCTGCAACGCGGCATTCTAGCAAGCGTTCCAGATTGCGTTGCTGAGATGGGCTGAGATCATGGTTAAAAACAGCTACCAGTGATTCAGTAGCTTTCATTGTGGCGGCCAGTTCTTCTGCTTTACCGGTGCCTATAAAATATTTGGCATCCGGCTTGGGGCGACGGCCTTCGATTGTGGCGCGTATATCCATGCCTGCACTAATAGCCAACTGCCGTAATTCTTGCAGGCTTTCATCGTAATCCGGCTCACCAAAATCAAGACTTACCAACACGGCGGCATCTCCGCCACCAGGCCTATCGATCATAGTGTGTATCAAACATTGCGATTAAATACTATTCCGCTAACTTTATTCTTCGGTGGCATGGCTTGTAGGGATACTTACTGCACGGCCCGGTACAATTGTGGAAATGGCGTGTTTATAGACCATTTGAGTCACAGTGTTTTTAAGCAGGATGACATACTGATCAAAAGAATCAATCTGGCCCTGCAATTTGATTCCGTTCACTAGATAAATGGAAACTGGCACATGTTCTTTGCGCAGGGTATTCAAAAATGGGTCTTGTAGCATCTGCCCTTTTGCGTTCATTTCTTGCTCCTTTTCTATGGAGTTTTAGTTATTTAGGAAACTCTACGTGAAAAATTAATCTTAAGCTAGCAGATAACACCCATACGCTGCCAGTTAAGTTGTGCACTATTCCGTACGTTATTGTGGAGGCGATTTTCTGCCGCACAAGTGGCAGCAACATTAAGTACCAATCATGCGCAGTTCTAAGCTGACTAATCACCAAGATTGATAACCATAGTCT
>JBDTOX010000154.1:0-3270 GCA_039933015.1 Methylophilaceae bacterium | reverse complement strand
AGCGCGCCGTCTTTCCTGCGTACCCACCCGCTCACCACGGAGCGTATTGCCGATGTGCGTAGCCGTGTAGAGCAAATGCCTTATCGTCAGGTGCCAGATAACCCGGAGTTCCAGTATGTTCGCGCTAAGCTGCTGGCCGCCTTGGGTACGCCTAGGCAAGCGATAGCGCTGTTTCAGGGCAATTTGCAGGATAAGAAATACAGCAATGAGGTAGCGCAGCATTACGGTCTGGCAGAGGCTTTTATGCGCAATAATGATACGGATGGCGCAGCCAAACAGCTGGGCTGGCTACGTGCCAATGCCCCGCGCAACGCCATGTTTGAGACACTGGGTGCCAATATTGAAGTCGCACGCAAAAAGCCCGAGCAGGCCGCCAAGCAATATGCCGCTGCGCTGGCCATGTTTCCCAGCTATCGGGCGCTGATTTACGGCTACGCCGAGTATTTCCTGGCTTTGGGTCAAGCCGATAAAGCCTTAAAGCTCATAGAAGAAAAGCAGCCGCGGTATCCGGAGGACCCTTATTTTTACGAGCTGAAATCGCGGGCTTATACCATGCAAGGCAAAAATATGCTGCGCCACCAGGCGCAAGGTGAAGCCTACTTCCGGCGTTACAATATACCCAAGGCGCTGGAACAAATGGAGCTGGCATCCAAGGCCGGGGACGGGGATTTCTACCAGCAATCTATCGTGGAAGCCAGGCTGAATCAGCTCCGCCAGCTAGTAGTGGAGCCCAAGAAAAATAGTTGGTTCAATTAGGTTTTTCCCACTGGTTTGAGGCATTAAGCAAAGGAACATCATGCAACGCAGAAGCTTTTTGCAACTGTTGTCAGGGCTCGCAGCCAGCTTGCTGCTGGCGCCTGTCACTGTGCTGGCCGCCCTGTGGCACAGGGCCGCGTTTGAGTCTGCCACCGTGCCCGGCGCGCTCAAGAGTTTGGCAATCCCGCGCGAAACGCCAAGTGCCGATATAGAAATCGTCGCCCCTGACCGTGCCGAGAATGGCGCCGTGGTGCAAGTGGAAGTCACCAGCCGCATTCCCAATACTGAAGCCATAGCGATACTGGCCGAGAAAAATCCGACGCCGTTAATCGCCAACTTCATGTTCTCCAACGGCGCCGAGCCATTCGTCATTACCCGCATCAAAATGGCCGAAACTTCTGATATTCAGGTAATTGTAAAAGTGGGTGATCAGTATTTTAAAGCCAGTCGCCAAGTGGAAGTTCTGGAAAACGGCTGCAATTAGGCGTCGGAGAATCAAATGACAGCTCCAATCAAAATGCGCGCCCAGCTCAAGGGTGAAATCACCGAGATCAAGGTCTTGATGAGCCACCCCATGGAAACCGGGCGCCGCAAAAATGATCTGGATGAAATTGTGCCAGCGCATTTTATCCAGCAAGTGACAGTTACCCTCAACGGCACGCCGGTGCTGGAAGCGCAGTGGGGTACGGGCATTTCCAAGAACCCCTATCTGACTATCCACGTGCGCGGCGCCAAGGTCGGCGACAAGGTCGCTGTGACCTGGCATGACAACAAGGGTGAATCTAATTCCGGCGAGATTGCTGTAACCCAGGCTTAAAGCAAGCAGTAGCTTGGGTTAGGATAGCTATAACTGTAATTTTCGGGCGCCCACATCAGCCCTTTTTGGTTTTGTTCTGGGTACGGAAAGCCACTTCAAATGACCGATGGGCCCAGTTCGCAGCTTCTTCCGGGTCATCGAATATGTCCACGGGCGCGAGGTAGTAGGACATTTTGATGATTTTTCCGCCTCGGCTGTATGCAAACTGCCCCAGGCCTTTTGCCTCGAAATAATGCGCGATGGACGCATCTGCTTTAAGGTACAGCGTTTCGTCGGCAACCAGCCCGAACATCACCCCGTCATGATAAAGGCCGTAGCCACTGAACATCTTTCGGGCTTAGACAGGCCCGAATTTCCTGAATACTTCCTCTAAGAAATCGACGAATTCAGTCATCGGCTTAGGCTTGGGTTACTGGGTACGTTTGATGATGAAACCATTTTCTATTTTCTCGAAGCCGACCTTGGGGTAATACTCCATTGCTTCAGGGCTTGACAGCAGGATAAGCGCCACCTCTTCCCCAATGGCAGAGCGAGTGCGGGCAATAAGCTCACGTCCGATGCCATGCTGTTGATAGGCTTTATCCACTGCGAGGTCAGACAAATAGCAACAATAACTGAAGTCGGTCAGGGCTCGGCATACCCCAACGAGTTTGCCGTCATGCCAAGCGGAAAGAATCAGGTTCGCATTGGCAAACATGCGTTCGATCCGCGCCAGATTATCGGTGGGTCGACGAATGCCGGAAGCATCAAAAACCGCAGCTACATCAGCAGCATTAAGAGGAAAATTGTGGCGGTATTCGATCACTGATATAGATGCCTAACTTTTGAATAAGGCCGTCGTAGCGCGGAGGAACCAATAAGTGCAGCTTTTTGGCGGTCCTCTTAACGGAATGGTGAGATGCTTATTTCATACTGCAGGAATCCATGGTTCTCGAAATACCCCTTTCCAATCGAACTCACGGTCTGGAAGCAGAGACTCCATGCTTGATGCGTGGAATAGCAGATGGTACTTAACGTACAGCTCGTCCAACAATTCCACGCATTTGTCGAGATCGTTGTATGTGGGTAACTCTTTTGGTTCTCGTTTATCCCAATGTGCAATTCGTCTGTCCGCATACTCTTCGCAGCGCTCTGACGTCGTACGAAGAGTGGCTAGATCATCACAAACTAGACTTGCTTTGATGTGTGGAGCAGATATGTCAGAAAATTTTTCGAAGTCTCTGTTGGCAAACATTTCAGCAGTGGACCCTTTGTACAAACCGACATAGTATTTTCTTGAAAGTGTGGCAGGACTATCAATCATCTCTGTCATGAGGCGTGCAAATGAAATGCTCTGAGAGTCGCATTTGATTTGACGGCGTAGCCCAATTGTCACGTGGGAAACGTAGGTTCGGGCGAGGTAGTGGTAGAAAGAGCTTGGTTGGTGGAGTTTAGGATTGTTCTTTATGAGTCCTTGTACTTCGGAAAATTCGCGTTTTGCGACGACAAGATCTTGGATGTCATCATGAATAACTTTTAACCACTTCAACCATTTTGTGAGCTTCGGATCCATCAGCGGCACAATCTAACGTGAATTAGACACGCTAACGGGGTACAAGATTGTTTATAAAAATTCAAAGTGAAAATCACCCCGCCACCATACTCAAAGCCACCGCTTCGGCAACCTTGATGCCATCCACCGCTGCAGAAAGTATCCC
>JBDTOX010000153.1:0-11418 GCA_039933015.1 Methylophilaceae bacterium | reverse complement strand
CCCCGGCAGCGGCGACCGCGATTTTGTGGATGACCTCAACCCTGACTCAGTCAACACCATCACCGCTTGCAAGAAGGAAATACCCATCTGGACGACCGTGGTTATTTTGTGACCTTTATGCAAAAATAGCTCATCGCACTAGATCTAAATCAAATTGCGCCGCCACATGGCGTGATAACGTGAAAGCCTCGCTACCCAAACACATACCTTATGCGCCGCATTCTTATCATTCTCACCAGCATCACCGCTATCGCGCTGGCATTCTGGTGGTTTACCCGCCCTCAGCCCATCACCGTGGCACTGGCCGAGGTCGAGCGGGGCAAGGTGGAATCCAGCGTGGCGAACACGCGTGCCGGGAGCGTGGAAGCTTGTCAGCGCACACGACTCTCACCTATCAGCGGGGGGCGCATCGCTTTTCTTGGTGTCAAAAAAGGTGATCACGTCAAACAAGGGCAGGTATTGCTCCGGCTCTGGAACGACGACCAGCAGGCGCAAAGCAATCTGGCGCAAACCCAGGTGGAAAGCAGTCGCAAGCGCATAGGTGAAGTGTGCGCTACGGCCGACAACGCCGAACGCGAAGCTGCGCGCATGGCCAAGCTGCGCGCACGCGGATTTATTTCAGCAAGTGGCGAAGATAAAGCGCGCTTTGAGGCGCAATCACGCCGTGCGGCTTGCGAGGCCGCACGTGCGGATGTTACCCAGGCGCAGGCACGCGTGAAAGTGACCCAAGTAGAGCAAAACCGCACCGTGCTGGTCGCACCTTTTGATGGCATCGTGGCGGATATCGTGGGTGAGCTGGGTGAATACACCACGCCATCGCCGCCCGGGGTGGCAACACCGCCAGCCATCGACCTGATTGACGATTCCTGCCTCTATATCGAGGCGCCCATGGATGAAGTAGATGCGCCCAGGATACAGGTTGGCCAGCCTGCGCGTGTGTCTCTGGATGCGTTTCCTGGCAAGCTGTTGCCGGGACATGTAAAACGCGTTGCGCCTTACGTGGTTGCGGTAGAAAAACAGGCGCGTACCGTAGATGTGGAAGTTTCCCTGGACAACGCTGACGATAGCAGACACTTATTGGTTGGCTACAGCGCAGATGTAGAAATTGTGCTGAATAGCCATGACAACGTGCTGCGCGTGCAGACTTCTACCCTGCTTGAAGGCAATAAGGTGCTACTTTACCGGCCAGATACAAAAAAACTGGAAGAACGCGTGATCAAACCCGGCATTACCAACTGGGAATACACCGAAGTACTGGACGGGCTAAAAGAAGGTGACCGCATTGTTGCTTCGCTGGAGCGCGAAGGTGTGAAAGCGGGTGTTGCCGTCACCCCTGAAACAGGCAAGGCAAAATAATCCAGCATGCCAGACGCCGCTGCAAGCCTGATACAGCTGAATGGCATAGAGCGCACCTTTTATCTCGGCGACAGCCAGGTACATGCCTTGCGCGACGTCAATTTGAATATTTCGCCTGGCGAATATATCGCCGTGATGGGGCCATCCGGCTCTGGAAAATCCACCCTGCTCAACCTGATCGGATTGCTGGACCGCCCGGATGCCGGCACCTATCAGCTGGAAGGCCGCGATGTCACGACACTCCAACCGGATGAGCAGGCCAAGGTACGCAGCGAACGCATAGGCTTCATATTTCAGAGCTTTCACCTGGTACCGCGCCTGACAGCCGCGGCCAATATCGAGTTGCCACTCACCCTTGCTGGCACCCCTGCTGCTGAGCGCGCCAAACGGGTAACGCAGGCACTTACGGAATATGGCCTGACTGACCGCGCGCAGCATCGCCCTAATGAACTCTCTGGCGGGCAACGCCAGCGTGTTGCCATTGCCCGCGCTACCGTACAACGTCCTGCTGTGCTGCTGGCGGACGAGCCTACCGGCAACCTCGACCGTGCCACCGGGGAAGAGGTTATGCGGCTGCTGGAAACGCTTAATGCCCAAGGCATGACGCTCATTGTCGTTACCCACGATCATGCCCTTGGCGCGCGGGCGCGACGTCAACTGAAAATGGAAGATGGCAGCATTGTCAGCGATGATACAAGCGCACCTGTTAAACCCGACTAAGCACGCGGGGTTTCGTTGAAACTCATCGACACATTACGCTACGCTGGCAATGCCGCTACAGGAACCCCCTTGCGCACCGGCCTGCTCCTGTTGGCGATGTCCATAGGCGTAGCCGCTGTAGTCATCCTTACGGCGCTGGGAGATGGCGCACGCCGCTATGTCGTCGGTGAATTCTCTGCTATTGGCAGCAATCTGGTCATCGTATTGCCGGGCCGCTCGGAAACGCGCGGGTTCAACCCTGCCAACCTCATCACCAGTACCCCCAGGGATTTAACCTTGGATGATGCCTCCGCCTTGCTGCGGCTGCCGGGTATAGAGCGAATTGCGCCTATCGTGATTGGCACGACTGAAATCAATGCCGCCGGAAAACTGCGTGAGGCCATGCTGGTTGGCACCAATGATGATTTCCTGCGCGTACGCCAGCTAAAATTGGCGCTTGGGCGCTTTCTTTCCAAGGATGACCTGGGGCATGGCTCTGCAGAAGTGGTATTGGGCGCAGTCATACGCCGGGAAATTTTTGGTGCGGAAAACCCCTTGGGTAAAACGGTGCGGATTGGTGACAGGCGGTTGCGTGTGGTTGGCGTGCTAAGCGAGGGTGGACGTGGCATGGGCATGACGACCGACGAGCTGCTGATCATGCCGGTGGCTACCGCGCAAGCCATGCTCAACACCAACACCTTGTTTCGCATCCTGATCGAAGCGCGGGAGCGGGAGCAGATTGGTGAAGTCAAGGTGCGCGTCTTAAAGATGATTACCCAACGACACGAAGGAGAAGAGGACGTTACCGTCATCACGCAAGATGCGGTGCTGCAAACATTCGATAAGATACTGCGTGTGCTGACACTTGGGGTTGCCGGCATTGCTGCAATCAGCCTTGCCGTAGCCGGCATACTGGTCATGAACGTCATGCTGGTGTCAGTCACGCAACGAACGGCTGAAATCGGCTTGCTGAAAGCGCTGGGCGCCACTTCGGCAGCCGTGCGCCAGTTATTCATGGTGGAAGCTATCCTGCTATCCATCACGGGCGGCCTGCTGGGCACGGGGTTAGGTTATCTGGGGTCCGCTTTGCTGCGGCATCTTTATCCTGCTTTTCCTGCGTACCCGCCGTTGTGGGCAGTCGCGGCAGGCTTGGGCACCGCACTTGTCTCCGGCCTGATTTTTGGGGTCATGCCTGCGCGCCGCGCAGCACAGCTAGACCCGATACAAGCATTATCCAAGCGATAGCCATGCTTCTCGCCGACTCCACTCGCTTTGCCCTGCAAGCCATCACCTCACACCGCCTGCGCAGCTTTCTCACGCTGCTAGGCATCGCTGTCGGCATTGCGGCAGTGATTCTGCTCACTTCCATCGGCGAAGGCGTGCATCGCTTTGTGCTGGCTGAATTCACGCAATTCGGCACCAACGTCATCGGCATTGCCCCCGGCAAGGTGAAAACAGGTGGCCAGCCACCTTCCGGCATTCCCTCCACAGCACGGCTTTTAACCATGGAAGACGCTAATTCGCTCAAGCAATTGTCGCATGTTACTGGCGCAACACCAGTGGTGTGGGGAAATTCAGAAGTAGAAGGGAATGGCCGTGTGCGACGGACAACCATTTATGGGGTGGATGCGGATTTCACCCGGGTATTCGTCTCCACAGTGCGTATTGGCAGCTTTCTGCCGCGCGAGGGTGCAGGCAGTTCCCGTGCCTTCGTTGTGCTGGGAAGCAAGCTGCGCAATGAGCTGTTTGGTACAACAAACCCACTGGGCGCACGTGTTCGTATCGGCGGCCTGCATTTTCGTGTGATAGGCGTCATGGCACCGAAAGGTCAATTCCTTGGCATTGATCTGGACGACACGGCATTCATCCCCGCCGAACGCGCCATGGAGCTCTACAACCGTGAGGGGCTGATGGAAATCGATGTCATTTATACTGAAGGCGCATCGTCAGCCACAGTAGCGGCTGCCGTCAAAGACCGGCTCAGGCTGCGTCATGGGCATGAGGATTTCACTATCACCACGCAGGAAGACATGCTGAAAACACTGTCCAATATCCTCAACATCCTGACTATGGCAGTAGGTGCATTGGGGGGAATTTCACTACTGGTAGGCGGGGTAGGCATCGTCACCATCATGACGATTTCGGTGACGGAACGCACCAATGAAATCGGCCTCCTGGTAGCCTTGGGCGCACGCCGCCGCACTATTCTGAATCTGTTTTTGAGCGAATCCGTAATTCTTGCCGCACTGGGCGGTATATTTGGATTACTGTTGGGAATAGGCTTGGCGCAGCTGCTGCGCCTGGCATTGCCGACATTACCGGTCCATACCCCATGGAGTTTTGCACTCAGCGCATTAGTGATGTCCGCCATGATTGGTCTACTCGCAGGTGTACTACCAGCAAGAAGCGCTTCTCGCCTGGACCCGATTGAGGCATTACGTGCAGAATAGACTAACCATACATAAACCCCTGAAACCATAGCGTTGTTCATTGAAGCTAATGCAGCAAGTAGCTAGCAGATGGGGAGAAACAAAAACCTCGCTATAATGAAGCAAATAATTGGAGCCACATATGCGCATTGCCAATAATACCGCTGAACTCATCGGCAACACCCCACTCGTCAAACTCAACCGGGTTGCAGCTGGCATAGATGCCACCATTGCTTGCAAGCTTGAATACTTCAACCCTGCGCATAGCGTGAAAGACCGCATTGCAGTATCAATGCTCGACGCGCTGGATGCGGCGGGAAGAATCAAAGCGGATACCGTCATCCTTGAGCCGACCAGCGGTAATACGGGTATCGGTCTGGCCATGGTGTGTGCGGCACGCGGGATCAAGTGCGCTTTCGTGATGCCGGAGACCATGAGCCGCGAGCGCAAGCTGCTACTCAAAGCTTATGGTGCAGAGCTGATTCTGACACCGGGGCCCGAAGGTATGTCAGGCGCCATCAAAAAGGCTGAGGAAATGGCTGCACTGGATCCGCGCTATGTCATCGCACAGCAATTTGAAAACCCGGCCAATGTAGAGATTCACCGTAAAACCACTGCCGAGGAAATCTGGCGCGATACTGATGGCAAGGTGGATATCTTCGTCTCAGGCATAGGGACTGGCGGTACCATTACCGGCGTGGGCGAAGTGCTGAAAGCGCGTAACCCGAATATCCAGGTGATTGCCGTGGAGCCGGATGCCAGCCCGGTGCTCTCTGGCGGGCAGCGCGGCCCGCACTCAATACAGGGTTTAGGCGCAGGTTTTATCCCGGCGATCCTCAATACTGCGATTTACGATGAGGTGGTCAGGGTAAAAAATGACGATGCCATGTCTATTGCACGCCGCATGGCAGTAGAGGATGGCTTGCTGGTAGGGATATCATCCGGTGCCGCGACTTGGGCCGCGATGGAAGTAGCAAAACGCCCGGAAAACAGAGGCAAGCTGGTGGTAGTGATTATCCCGTCATTCGGCGAGCGCTATCTATCCACACCGCTGTATAGTCACCTGGAAGTTTAGCCCAAAGCCTGTTCCAGGCTTTTTGCCGTGAATGGGCTTATTTTTCACTTGGAGACGGAAACAACTCTCCGAGACCCAGTGATTCATCAGTCTGCGTGGTATGCGGATTGTTCTCGGCTGCCGGCTTGCTGTTGTCAGCAAGTGTAAACTCCAGCACATTACTTTTGTCGCCCGGTTGAACGTGGTGCAATACCTGTTCAAGCTGCATTAATGGTTCTAATGGCTTATCGAGCCTCGCATCATCTGCAGCGAATGCTTTGGCATTGCGCTCCTCATCTCTTGGTGGCGACTGACTCGATAGATCTTGCTCACTTAATGGATGCAAAGGTTCCAGCGACGCTAACGGCTCGGGTGTAGGGGTTACAGCTGATGGTGCAACCGGCTGAAGCGGCTCGTCGAGTGCTGGTTCATGCGCCTGTGCTATATGCTCAACTCGATATAAAGAGTTTTCAGGGTCTAGCTTCAAGCCCAGGGTTGCTGCTTTACCCCAGATTTCCATATCCTCGATACTTCCCAACGTGGCTGCTTCATATACCTTGCGCGCAACGCGCTCGAATGAGTCTTTTTCACCGCGTTCGGCATAGATTTTTAACAAGCCCAAAGATAGCTCATGTTTATGCGGGTTTTTATTTAATGCATAGATGAGAATATTTTCCGCCTGTTCATAGCGTCCATACGACATATAAATCTCGGCTTCGACCAGTGGGTCTACTTCGTTAATATCCATTTCACTCCCAGGCGTGCTGAATGCGCCATAACCAGCGGCACTGTAGAGTTCCGAGTCTGCGCCTTGAGGTGCTGTTTCTGTAGCAATAACCGTGGCTTCGTATACACCAGCCTCACCCAAGCTGTCGGCTGGGCTGTAGTGGTTTTGCCGCAATGGATAAGCAAAGGCATGATCTTCTTCAAAGATACTATCTTGCAGTTTGCGCTTAATAGCCACACGACGCATATTAAAGATAAATACAGCAAGCATTAGCAGCAACGGGATGACCATGCCCAAGGCTATCCATTGCAGGTTAGCGACCAGATCAGCAAAGAACGATTTGTTATCTACCGTACCTTGTACCAGCAAGGGCTTTTTGCCTTCGGGTTGAACGATCGGAGCTGTTGTTGCTGGCAACATTTCGGCGGCAGGGGTCGCTGGAGCTACAGGAGCGGTTTCTGCTGCTACAGGTGCCTGAGCATTAGCCGGTGCATTTAAATCGGAAGATGCTGATGGGTTATCTGTATGCGCGTGCCCAGCGGAATCGGCATCGCCTGGAGATATTTTCAGAACAAATCTTGGGCTGCTCTCAGACTTAGGCGTCGCAATGTTTTGATCCTCGTTTTTTACCTGTGCCGGACTGGCAAGCTCTTTGGGGGCGGAAGCCTTGCCACTCATGGCCTCTGGCGTGGGGATACGCAATGTCTGCCCGACTATTAGCTGGTTCATATCGCCATTAACGAAAGCATCTGGGTTGGCGGCATAAAATGCAGCCATGACGCGTTTCAGGCTGACACCATCTGGCTGATAGCGTTGCGCCACCTTGCCGAACACATCGCCACTTTGCGTAATATAGGAGTCAGCACTTAGTGCTGGCTGTGAGCTTGGATTTGGTGGCGCATGTACCGCGGATGACGAGTCGAGTAATTTCTTCGCTGTATTTCTTTGAGACTTGCGGGACTTGCGCGGTACATATTCAGGCACGGGCACGTCTACCATCGCCCTATTACGGGCTGATGCTTTTGGCTTGCCTTCCGCACTGACTTTAGTCTCATCATCAGCAAACCGGCTTACTGGCGGATCCAGCAGAATCGTGTATTGACGCAGCACATTCACCGTTGGCGATTCAGCCTTGATCAGTAGCTCAAGAAAAGGCTCATTCACTGGACGATCGCTTGAAATCTGCAGTACGCGCGAATTATCAACGCGTCGCACTACCTGAATATGTACATCAGATGGAATGTAGCTATCAGGCAAACCAGTGGCGGCATAATCCTCCGCGCTGCCAATATGCGCCATGAGTGATGAGACTGCTTCAGATGGCGATTCAAGCAGCTCTATCTCTGCGCTCAGTGGCTCTCCCAGTGCAGATTTAACTTTAATCCTGCCAAGACCTCCGCCTGACACCGAAGCCGGTATCAGAAACAAAAGCACAAGAAAATATTTATATCTGGTTAACATATGTTTCGCATACATCCAAAAGTCACCTGAAGGATAAGGAGGCGCTTTTCTTCAAGCGTCATGAGCATGGATGATAAAACACTTTGCATGATGTTATGTTCAATTAAGCTCTTTATGTTATGTAAACATGAAGATAAATAAAGAAATGATCCCAGACTAGCTCTCATCAAATCTTTAAACTGGATTAATCTCTTATCCGGAGTCAGTAGTTAATCATCAATCTTTCTAACTATTATATATGACTAGCATTTACCGTGCCAAAGCACGAGGTGCATAAGAGCATGTTTAAAATACTGGAATTTTTAGACTTAACCCTGCAAGATTGATGATAAATTGACACTGTTGTTGTTTAATTGGCAAGTGCATGCACATTTCAGATGCCTTATGTCTACCCAGGCATTGACGCTTATATGTGGATTTGACACATCCTCCAAGTCTCATCAGGCTCATATTCACGCTCCAACTCAAGACCGGGAGACTGCCGTATGCGAGCAATTCAGGAAGCCAGATTGCAATGAAAAAAAAACTCCAGCAGCGCTCTAAAAAAACAGGCATGGCGCCAGGATCGCTAGTATATGTAGGTGAGGTAAAAGTTGCCAAGCCCGTCATCAGTGTTTTCAAATACGACGAGGCACAAATCGCGGAAGAAACCCTGACGGTTTGCGATGCAGTCAAATTGCAGATATCTACAGAGTACAAGCTATGGATTAATGTGCACGGCCTGCACGATGCTGAGCTCATTAAGGAAATAGGGCAAACCTTCCAGTTACATCCATTAGTGCTGGAGGATATTCTCAACACAGACCAACGCCCCAAAGTGGATAGTTACGGGGATTATCTTTTCATCGTGACACGTCATTTTTATTACGACCCCAAGCTTTTAGCTATCAGCTCAGAGCAAATCTGCCTGGTGCTGGGCCGTGATTTCGTGCTCACATTCCAGGAGCGCGCCACAGGCTCATTTGAGCCCGTGCGCGAACGTCTGCGTGTGAACCGCGGCCATATCCGTGGACAAGGTGCGGATTACCTGGCCTATGCGCTGCTGGATATCGTAGTTGACCGCTATTTTAATGTTCTGGAGCAAATGAGTGACGATTGTGAGACCCTAGAAGAGGTGTTGTTGCATAAGCCTAGCAATAAAATGCTACGCAAAATTCATCTGCTCAAACGGGCCAGTATGGATCTGCGCCGTGCCGTGTGGCCGCTGCGTGAAACGCTTAATATACTTATCCGCGACGACAAGGAATTCTTTCAGTCCAACACCATCCTGCATTTGCGCGACGTCTATGATCATACCGTGCATTTCATCGAGTCTCTGGAGGGCATACGTGACCTATTGGGCGGCATGATGGATATTTACCTATCCAGCGTAAGCAATCGCGTAAATATGGAAGTACGCGCATTGACAGTAGTCGCCATGCTGTTCATGCCAGCAACCCTGATCACCGGCATCTTCGGCATGAACTTTGATGTCATGCCCTGGCTTAAGAATGCAGATGGCTTCTGGTGGGCAATAGGCATGATGCTAACTGTAGCCAGTACCATGGGATTGATATTCTGGCGCAGACAGTGGCTGAGCCAGCGCTAGCCGGCTATGTCCTGATCTTGCTCGCAAACTTGGCGCGTATCTTGGCCACCTTAGGCGCAGCAACCGCCATGCAGTAAGGCTGGTTAGGATTATTGGCGTAGTAATACTGGTGATAATCCTCGGCCGGATAGAAAGTGGCTGCGCTGTTAATTTCAGTCACGATAGGGGCTGGCCACAGCTTTTCAGCATTCAATCTGGCTACCATTTTTTGTGCACTTAGTCGTTGACCAGCATCCTGACAAAAAATGGCTGAACGATATTGCGTGCCTGCATCGTTACCTTGACGATTGGGCGTGGTAGGATCATGCGCTACAAAAAATATCTCCAGCAGCTCATCAAAGCTGATCTGTGCCGGATCAAACGTGATTTTTATGGCCTCGGCAAAGCCAGTTGAGCCTGTGCATATCTGTTTGTATGTCGGGTTCAAGGTATGCCCACCAATATAGCCGGATACCACGTGATTGACCCCGACCAGTTGCGAAAAAACAGGCTCGATACACCAGAAACAACCACCGGCCAATATCGCTATATTCTCACTCATGTCTGCTCCTCAAAAATTATCCACTACGAGTATGATGTTAGTCATAACTTTAAGTGCAACCCTTACCGTTTTTTTATTTTGACCATTGGCTTTAACAGTGACATTACGCGCGCTTTATCTGGATTTTAACTCCTACTTTGCTTCTGTAGAACAACAGTTTCGCCCGGAACTGCGCGGAAAACCAGTAGCCGTTTTGCCCGTGGTTGCAGATACCACTTGCTGCATCGCCGCCAGTTATGAAGCTAAAGCCTTTGGTGTAAAGACAGGCACCCTTGTCAGGGATGCACGCAAGCTTTGTCCCGATATCATTTTCGTTGAGGCCAGGCCGCCTTTGTATATTCAACTCCATCACCGCTTGGTAGAAGTGGTGGAATCCTGCACGCATGTGGAAAGAACCCTCTCCATTGATGAAATGGTATGCCAACTTACTGGCAGTCAGCAGCAGCACAGTAATGCGCTGGCATTAGCGGAGCACATCAAACGCTCGATAGCGAAAAATGTAGGCGACCAGATCCGCAGCTCCATTGGCATTGCACCCAATACGTTTCTTGCCAAAGTGGCTTCCAACATGCAAAAACCGGATGGCTGCGTGGTGTTAGAAACACATGATCTACCGAAAAAGCTTTATGCCTTGAAGCTCAGGGATTTGAATGGCATCGGCAAGCGTATGGAAGAGCGGTTAAGTCGCTATGGCATTATTACTACCCAAGCCCTCTATGCAGCCAACCGCCAGCAATTACACACTGCATGGGGAAGCATAGAAGGTGAGCGCATGTATGACAAACTACGCGGACTGGAGATATTCGATGTAAAAAATGATCGCAACAGCCTCGGACATTCTCATGTATTGCCGCCGGAGCTGCGCACGCCTCACGCCGCGCTATCCGTAATTCATCGGCTATTGCAAAAAGCTTGTATGCGCTTGCGCAGCTATGCGCTCCACACTACCGCCATTCAGGTCAAAGTTAAATTTTTGAATCGTCCAAGCTGGGTGGCAGAAAACGCATGCTCACCTACCGATGACACACTGCAACTCACCCAACATTTGAATCAATTATGGCAGCGCTTCCCTGCGCACAAGGCCACCCCTTACGCGGTAGGCGTATCGTTTACCAACCTTGTAGAGCCTAATGAGCGGGCCTTGGATTTGTTCCAGCCTGTAGCCGGTAAAATTGAGAACAAATTGGATACGGCACTGGATAAGCTGAATATGCGTTATGGAAAAAATACGGTGTATTTCGGTGGCGCACATAATGCACTTAATAATGCACCCATGCGGATTGCTTTCAATCATATTCCTGATTTGACCGTAGAAAATGACAGCCCTGTTGAAGGCTCATCATGACGCCTTGCTGCTTGATAGCCAGCTATCCCTTTGTATTTAATAAGTTATCAAAATGAAGGCGGAAGACCATAACTGCCCTATTATCTAGGGGTTAATTTCTCACAAAAATAAGCGGCAAAATACGGGCAATAAAAAACCCCACTACTTTCGTAGCAGGGTTTCTTGTATAAGAAGCCTGGCGGTGACCTACTTTCGCATGCGAAGAGCATACTATCATT
>JBDTOX010000152.1:0-4277 GCA_039933015.1 Methylophilaceae bacterium | reverse complement strand
CCATATTAGGAAGTTATCACACCTTAATTGGTGCTTTGCTTCCTAAGACCCTTAATCAATATTACTGTAGTAGTTTGTAATCAATCAATAGTTGATGGCACTAGGCTAGTACCATAGTGATTAAAGTTTTCGGCACTAAGAAAAAACACCATAATAGCGAAGTGCCTGTCTGAATGGGCTGATTTCAGGCGAATTTCTTAAAATAGAGTTTTACGCACATCTCTTCGGACTCACCTATGGCTGAACAAGAATCAAAAGAAAGCTTGCAAGAAAGCCTACAGCTGGTCATTACGCTGTTAAACAAGCACAAGCTAATCGAAGAGTTGGTGCACAAGCAAGATATGCCAAAGCACGAGCTGGTCGAGTCTCTGGTCCATAAACAAAATCTTGCTGAACTGCAAAAGAGGCTGGATGTACTGCATTCTGCTGATGTGGCCTATATCCTTGAAGCGCTACCCTTGGAGCAGCGCCTGGATGTATGGGAGCTGGTCAAGGCCGAACGCGATGGCGAAATACTGCTTGAAGTTTCCGACGCTGTACGACAGACGCTTATCGCTGACATGGATAGCGATGAGCTGCTGGCAGCCGCAGAGCAGCTAGATACTGATGAACTGGCGGACCTTGCTCCTGACTTGCCAAAGGACGTGCTGCAGGACTTGCTGGAGAGCCTGGATAGCCAGAACCGCGAACGCTTGCAGTCTACTCTCGCGTATCCGGATGATGCCGTAGGCGCACTGATGGATTTCGATATCGTCACTATTCGTGAGGATATTACGCTGGAAGTCGCATTACGCTACCTGCGGCGTATCGGGACGCTGCCCGACCATACCGATAAGCTGTTTGTGGTAGACCGTAATGACTTCTTTCGCGGCGTATTGCCTTTGAAGCGCTTGGTCGTGAGTGATCTTGATTCAGGCGTGACGGAGATCATGGCTGCCGATGCCGTGATTTTTCATCCCGAAGACAAGGCCGACGAAGCTGCCAAGGCTTTCGAACGCTATGACCTGGTAACAGCGCCAGTTGTCGATGAACATAATAAGCTCATTGGGCGGCTGACTGTGGATACCGTGATGGATTTTATTCGTGAAGAAGCCGAAAGCGACATGCTATCCATGGCTGGCTTACGTGAAGAAGAAGATCTGTTCGCCTCGGTCTGGAAATCAGTACAAAACCGCTGGATGTGGCTGGCAGTTAATTTAGTCACAGCGATTATTGCCTCGCGTGTGATTGGCCTGTTTGAAGGCTCGATTGAAAGAATTGTGGCACTTGCGGCCTTGATGCCCATCGTGGCTGGTATCGGCGGCAATTCCGGCAATCAAACCACCACTATGATTGTGCGTGGCCTCGCGCTGGGCCAAATTGCTTCCCATAACATGAGGTCCTTGTTGCTCAAGGAATTAGGCGTAAGTTTGCTCAACGGTTTGTTATGGGGAAGCGTGCTTGGCTTGATAGCATACGGCTTGTATCAAAATGCCGCTTTAGGTTTGGTGATGACCGGCGCCATGACACTTAATTTGTTGCTTGCGGCTGTAATGGGCGTCATGATTCCCCTGATGATGACCAAGTTAGGGCGTGACCCGGCTGTGGGGTCCAGTGTACTGATTACTGCGGTGACAGATAGCGGGGGCTTTTTTATCTTCCTTGGTTTAGCCACCGTGTTCTTATTATGACTTCCACTTTATGAGCAGCGACTTGAATTTGCTGTGGGCAGAATTTTTTGCTGATATATCAACGTCGGTAATTGCCTGGCAGCTGATTGTAATTGCTGCCAGCCTGCTATTGGCGTGGTCAATTAATGGGTTGTTGCGCGCTTATGTAATGCGTCATGCACCTGAAAACTGGAAAGTGGGTATCGGTGGTATCAACCGCGTGCTTTTTCCCTTATCGTCACTGTTATTTGTTTCCATAGGCAAACTTATACTCGGGCAATGGCAGCATACCAGTATGCTCAAATTTGCAGTCACGCTATTGCTTGCCATGGCCGTAATCAGATTGATCGTGTATGCCTTGCGCTACATTTTTGCACCCAGCAGCTGGGTCCGCACTACAGAAAGTACCATCGCCACTAGTATCTGGCTGATATTGGCATTGCACCTAAGCGGCTTATGGCCTGGGCTGGTAAACACGCTGGCCGAATTCAGTTTCAATGTCGGTAAACACCCCATTAGCTTGTTGCTGGTGATTCAGGCAGTGTTAACGGTATTGATTACGCTAATTCTTGCGCTCTGGGTCAGTCGTGTGTTGGAAATCAAGTTGATGCGCACTGAGCAAATTAACATGAATGTGCGTGTTGTCTTAAGCAAGCTGCTTCGTATCGTATTTTCACTGTTTGCCATATTAATGGCACTTTCAGCCGTTGGTTTGGATATTACTTTGCTCTCCGTGTTTGGTGGTGCGCTAGGGGTCGGTTTGGGTTTTGGCCTGCAGAAAATTGCCAGTAATTATGTGAGTGGATTCATTATCCTTCTCGACGATTCTTTGCATCTGGGCGACGTTATTACCGTGGATAACCACTACGGCGTGGTCAGCGGGTTACGTGCGCGCTATATGGTGCTGCGCAGGCTGGATGGCACGGAAGTGGTGATTCCAAATGAAAGTCTTATCACTAGCGCGGTCATCAACCACTCGCTTACCGATCGTAAGACACTGGTGCAGGTGCCGATCCAGATCAGCTATGAAAGCCCGCTGGAGTTGGCCATGGACCAGATGCGGGATGTTGCCAATCAGCATCCGAGAGTGCTGGAGGAGCCTGCTGCTGAAGTTAAGATAATAGGCTTTGGTGAAAGCGGTATTGACCTTAACTTGACCTTCTGGATTTCAGATCCGGAAGAGGGGACAGCAAGCCTAAAGTCGCTGATTTATCTGGAGATATGGAAAGCCTTCAAACTACATGCAGTTTCCATTCCTTACCCACAGCGCGAAATCAGGATATTGGGGACTAATGCCCCGGCAGAGACTGGTGAAGCTGGGTGAATGAGCGTAAAGTGATAAGTCGCTAACTTGGTGACTTTTAAGGATATTTTGGCTATGAATTTTTGGCTGTTTGATTTGCCTTGGTGGGGTTATGTGCTGGTAGTGCTGACTTTTACCCATGCCACAATTGCAGCTGTCACCATTTATTTGCACCGTTGCCAGGCGCATCGCGCGCTGGATTTGCATCCTGTAGTCAGCCACTTTTTCCGTTTTTGGCTGTGGATGACTACAGGCATGGAAACCAAACACTGGACTGCCATCCATCGTAAACATCATGCGCGTTGCGAAACTGCTGAAGACCCGCATAGTCCCCAGATTTTAGGTATCACCAAAGTGTTACGTGAAGGCGCAGAATTGTATCGCGCTGAAGCGAAAAATCAGGAAACGCTGGATAAGTTTGGTAGCGGTACGCCGGAAGATTGGGTGGAACGTAATATCTATAGCAAGTACAGTAGTCATGGCATTCGTATGATGCTCATTATCAATGTCATTTTGTTTGGGCCGTTAGGTCTGACTATCTGGGCTGTGCAAATGGCCTGGATACCTGTTACCGCTGCCGGCATTATCAATGGTATCGGTCATTATTGGGGCTATCGTAACTTTGCTGCGGATGATGCAAGCACCAATATCGTGCCATGGGGCATTATTATTGGGGGCGAGGAACTGCACAATAATCACCACTCCTATGCTAGCTCAGCCAAGCTTTCCAGCAAATGGTATGAATTTGATATCGGCTGGATGTATATTCGCCTGATGGAAATCTGCGGTCTGGCGCACGTCAAGAAAATTGCACCACAGGTGCGTTTCGACTGGGCCAAGACCAGGTGTGATCTGGATACGCTACAAGCCGTAATCACCCACCGTTTTGAGGTTATGGGCAAATACGGTGCCATACTCAAAAAGGCATATAAAGAAGAATTTAATAAGATCCATCATGTTCACCGGTATGGCCATGAATCCGTTACCTTGGAGCGTATGCGCCATTGGATGCATCTGGATGCCGACGATTTGCAGGATCAGCAAAAGCTGGCGCTAAATAACGCACTGCTACATAGCACGCGCTTGCGTACTATCTATGAACTCAAGCTGGAGTTGTCTGCCATCTGGGCACGTTCTGCAGCGACACAGGAACAGCTGTTAAAGAATCTTGAAGACTGGTGCCATCGTGCGGAAGCGAGCGGCATCCAGGCGCTGCAAGAGTTCTCGCATCGTTTGCGTTGTTACAAGATGACGTAATCAATAGAGTTAAGTGTCCCGTCCTAAAATGAGTTGACAGAAATCAAGCCCATTTCAGGTCTTCAGAA
>JBDTOX010000151.1:0-9320 GCA_039933015.1 Methylophilaceae bacterium | reverse complement strand
CAGACCTGCCCAAAGGCTATCAGATTAGCCAGTATGAGTTACCGGTAGTGGGTAAGGGCGCGTTGACTATCCAGGTTGGCGATCAGGAAAAAGTAGTGCGCATTACGCGCGCGCATCTGGAAGAAGATGCAGGCAAATCGCTGCATGGCGATTTTGAAGATATGACGGGCATAGACCTTAACCGTGCCGGCACACCCTTGCTGGAAATCGTCACCGAGCCCGATATGCGCTCTGCTGCCGAGGCTGTGGCTTACGCCAAAAAACTGCACGAGCTGGTGCAATGGATAGGCATATGCGACGGCAACATGCAGGAAGGCAGTTTTCGCTGCGATGTGAATGTATCAGTGCGCCCCAAAGGCTCGGACAAGCTGGGTACTCGGCGCGAGATCAAGAATCTGAACTCCTTCCGTTTCATGACGCAGGCCATCGAATACGAAACACGCTGGCAGATCGAGATGCTGGAAGATGGCGGCACCATCCATCAAGCCACCGTGCTGTTCAACCCGGACACCGGCGAGACGCGCGCCATGCGCAGCAAGGAAGAAGCCAATGATTATCGCTACTTCCCTGACCCTGATTTGCTGCCTTTGGAAATGACGGATGCCTTTATAGAACAGGTAAAGAGCACTATGCCAGAATTGCCGCAAGCCATGCAGGCACGGTTCCAGGTGGAATATGGCCTGGCGGCGTACGATGCAACGGCATTAACGGCTTCACGCGCCATGGCGGATTATTTTGTGGCTACCGTGTCAGCTTTAGGCGCCGACGCCAAACTGGCGGCTAACTGGGTGATGGGTGCCGTGGCAGCGAAACTAAACGAAGCCGACAAGGGAATTGCAGATGCTCCGGTTTCACCGATGCAACTCGCGGGCCTGCTTAAGCGTATTGCTGATAACACGATCTCCGGCAAAATCGCCAAGGAAGTATTTGAAGCCATGTGGGCGGGTGAAGGAGATGCCGACGCAGTTATCGAGAGCAAGGGCTTGAAGCAGATTTCCGATTCAGGCGCGATTGAAGCCATTATCGATGGAGTGCTGGCAGCCAATGCAGCTATGGTGGAAGAATTCAAAGCCGGTAAGGAAAAGGCTTTTAATGCCTTGGTCGGTCAGGCCATGAAAGCCTCGAAAGGCAAAGCGAATCCTGCACAGGTTAACGACATGCTGAAAAAGAAGTTGTCAGCTTAGCGCGCCGCGCGTGCTGGAGCAGGGCTGGTCAAGGCGTATTGGGGCTGCCTGATTTTAATTCGACAAAGCGGCGCTTATCGTTATCATAGCGCTGGCGGGTGGCATCCATGCTGGCGCGCCGCTGGGTGATTTGTGCTTCAATGCTTGCGATTTCTGCCTGGTTGTTTTTTAGATACTGGGTCAAGTCAGGCGGAAGCGGTTTTTTACGATTATTAAAGCCTTCGGCTAGTTTTTTATTGGCTTCGAGCTGGCTTTGGGTTGCACCCAGATGTTGCTTTAAGCCTTCCAGCGCCGCTTCGTCCATCTGTAAATTGCGGTCGCGCGCCAAATCAATTTCGTTTTCTGTAGTGTAAGCAGCGCGCAAGGTGCGATCACGACGCTGCTGCTCCATGGCTTCTTTATCCGGATTTTCTGCAGCTGACGTTTTTGCTTGCGGCTGGAAGGGCTGGTTCCGTTGCACCACCCTGCCTTGAGCGTTGATTACGCTGTTGCCCCGGCCAGCCTCCTGGGCCGGCATGCTGTCACCGTAATGGGTGACGCCTTTTTCATCGACCCATTTGATGATCTTGCCACCTTCCGCATAGGCATTGCCATGCGCCAGAAACAGCGGCAATACGCAGATCAGTGCGCTAATTAGTCTCAAATGTAAGACGTGCATATGATTTCCAGGTCAGGAGGAGGAGCCGTATTGATGACGATAAAGCTTGATCGCCTGCAGATTTTGCCCCATATCTGATTGCTTCTGCAAATATACAATCAGTGTTTCCAGGTTGGCGATACTGCAAACTGGAATGCCGTTGGTTTTTTCGACTTCCTGCACTGCGGATAGCTCGCCCAGCCCGCGCTCCTGGCGGTCAAGGGCAATCGTAACGCCGCATGGCTTGGCGCCGCTGGCTACTATCATCTCGACGGATTCGCGGACTGAGGTGCCTGCTGATATCACATCATCCACGATGAGCACACGGCCTTGCAAGGGTGCGCCAACAACGGTGCCGCCTTCGCCATGGTCCTTGGCTTCCTTGCGGTTATAGGCATAGGGGACATTACGGCCTTGGCGTGCCAGTGCAATCGCCATGCTGGCTGCCAGGGTGATGCCCTTGTAGGCCGGCCCAAACAGCATATCGAACTGGATGCCGGATTTGAGGATGGCGGCAGCGTAGAATTCGCCCAGCCGCATGAGGCTCTCGCCATCATTGAACAGGCCGGCATTGAAGAAGTAGGGGCTTGAGCGCCCGGCCTTGGTTTTAAATTCACCGAAGCGCAAAACCTGCTTTTGGATGGCGAATTGGATAAACTCTTGGGTGAAATCAGACATGGTCACTAATTTAGAGGGGTTTTAATTGTTACGTATTATATCTGCGAATCTGAACGGCATCCGCTCTGCTGCCAACAAGGGCTTTTATTCCTGGCTGCAAAAACAGAACGCCGATATTGTCTGCATGCAGGAACTCAAGGCGCAAGCGCCGGACATGACACGCGAAATGCTGCAGCCGGGCGGCTATTTCGGCTATTTTCACTATGCGGAGAAAAAAGGCTACAGCGGCGTCGGCATCTACAGCCGCAAACAGCCAGACGCTATCATTGAAGGCTTGGGCATCCCCGATATCGACGCTGAAGGACGCTACATCGAACTGCAGTTCGGCAATCTCAGCATGATTTCGGTTTATCAGCCTTCCGGCTCCAGCGGCGAAGAACGGCAGGCGGTCAAATTCAGCTTCATGCAACGCTTCATGCCGCATTTGGAAGCACTCAAGGCCAGCGGGCGCGAGGTGGTGATCTGCGGTGACTGGAATATCGCCCACCAGGAAATTGACCTCAAGAACTGGCGCGGTAACAAGAAAAACTCGGGGTTCTTGCCGGAAGAGCGCGCCTGGCTGACGCATTTGTTTGATCGTGTGGGCTGGGTGGACGTTTATCGCCAGCTGCATCCTGACGCCACTGATGAGTGCTACACTTGGTGGAGCAACCGTGGCCAAGCTTGGGCCAAGAACGTCGGCTGGCGCATCGATTACCAGATTGCTACGCCGGGCATTGCCGCAAATGCCTGTGCTGCCTCAATCTATAAGGATGAGCGTTTTAGCGACCATGCGCCGCTTATCATCGATTACGCAGTTAATATCTGAATTTGTAAGGTTTTGAGTAGCGTGCCGACTAAAGGGTGCGGCGGGGAGCGATGAGCATTTTGGCGTACCCCATCGAGTTTGCCTTGTATTGCTGTAAAGCAGACATCTCAACTTCAATGAAGGGAAATATCATGTCTATCGAAACTCAGTCCAAAGTTCGTAACGGCGCAATGATTGCACTTGGTGCAGCAGCACTGATTCTGTCTGGCTGCGCAACTCATGGCGACAAAATGTCTTCCAGCAGCGCATCCATGGTGCATTGCGCTGGCGTTAACTCTTGTAAGGGTAGCAGCGAGTGCAAGACTGCTGAAAACGCTTGCAAGGGTCAAAATGCCTGCAAAGGTCATGGCTTCTTGTCCATGAGCGCGGATGAATGCAAAGCAAAAGGCGGTACCTTCCCGAACGGCTAAATGTGCGCAGGGGGCAAACGCCCCCTGTCCGCTGACTTGTATAGATAGCAAAAATGCATGCTTCTCCCCCATCTGGTTTGCCTTACCTGGGCTTTGGTCTTGGTTTGCGCGCACAGCATTACCACAGCATTCTGGAAACCGCGCCAGCTGTCGACTGGTTTGAAATACTCTCCGAAAATTACCTGATCCCAGGCGGCAAGCCGCTACATTTCCTGGATCGCATCCGTGCTGATTATCCCTTGGTCATGCACGGCGTCTCGCTTTCGATAGGCTCGGCTACCGCGCTGGATGAGGACTATCTGCGCAATCTGCGGGCGCTGGCAGACCGCGTGCAGCCAGCCTGGATTTCCGACCATCTATGTTGGACTGGTATACATGGGCAAAATATGCACGATTTGCTGCCGCTGCCTTACACTGAAGAAACCGCCAGCCACGTGGCTGAACGCGTCGGCATCGTGCAGGACCATCTGGGGCGGCGCATTCTGCTGGAAAACGTCTCCAGCTATGCAAGTTATGTGGATTCCAGCATGAGCGAGTGGGAATTTATTTCGCTGATTTGCGAGAAGGCGGATTGTCTATTGTTGCTGGATGTCAACAATATCTATGTCAGCAGCTTCAATCACGGTTTCGATGGCAGGGATTTTATCGACGGCGTGCCGGCGCATCGCATACAGCAGATTCATCTGGCCGGACATCACAATCACGGCGATTATATTATCGATACCCACGATGCACCGATCATCGACCCGGTGTGGGATTTGTACGACTACGCCCTGTCGCGTCTGGGGCCGGTTTCGACCATGATCGAACGCGACGACCATATTCCCGCGCTCGATGAGTTGGTGCAGGAACTGGATGTGGCGCGCAATATTGCTGCGCCTTATCTGGCGCGGAGAGTAACAGCGTGAGCCATCTGGCTGGATTGCAGGCCGAATTTCAGGCCTATCTGCTGGGAAGCAAGCAAAACAGCCCTTTCCCGAGCTGTATTGCCGATGACGCTAAGCTCGGCGCAGTGCGGCGCCTGGACATTTATTACCATGCCTACCGCCTGCGCCTGATCGAGGCCTTATCCACCGCCTACCCCAAACTGCATGCATTGCTGGGTGATGATTTGTTCGAAGACATCGCGCGCTCCTACATTGATGCCTATCCGTCCACTTATCGCAATGTGCGCTGGTATGGCGCAGCCATGCGCATGCACCTTGCCAGCACGTTGCCGCAACACCCAATCGTAGCCGAGATGGCGGATTTTGAGTGGACGCTAGCGCTGGCGTTTGATGCCGCTGACACCCCTGTTTTGCAAATTCAGGATTTGGTTGCGATCGCGCCAGAAGATTGGGCTGCACTCAGCTTCAAGCTGCAACCCTCATTACATCTGCTGCCATTGCGCTGGAATACGGTTGCCGTCTGGCAGGCGTTGGATGTTGAAGAAACACCGCCAGCCTGTGAGCAGAAATCTTCGCCTGAAACCTGGCTGATCTGGCGGCAAGCACTCAACCCGCGCTTTCGCTCCTTGGATGCCATGGAGGCATCGGCACTTGACTTGGCGATCTCCTGCGCCAGCTTTGGCGATATTTGTGCCAGCGTGAATAGTCAGCTAGAGGAAGAAGCATCGACTATCCAGGCCGCGCAATATCTTGCGGGCTGGCTGGCAGACGAGATGATTGCCGGATTTTCAGCCTGATTTATCAGCTGCACAATTTCAGGGCCAGCGCTTGCAACACATTGCCATTACTACGGTCCTGCACAAACGTGACTACTCCGGCAGCGCGGCCTTTCCACTCCGGCTTAAGCGCCAGCTGGCGCTGCCAGGAGCCATCAGCCTGTTCATCTAATTTGTATGGTCCAAACCACTCGCGCACCACGTAATCGTGCTCTAGCAGGCGGCCGCTGTTTTCGCCGGCGCTGACTATGCTTTTCAGCTTGTTTTCATAGAGGGCGATAAAGACGTCAGCATGTTTACGGTCATCCGCCCGGATGACCTGTGCCGATGCGATGACGCGCATTTCACCCGCGGCAGGCGTGCTCAGATTCAACCCCAGATTGGCGCGAGCAGTTTGCTTGAGGCTGCTGGCAATGGCCTGGGTAAAACGGGAATTTTGCTGCCAGTCGCGAAAATCAGCACCGTTCAACAACACTTGCGGGGTATAAACAAAAGCTGCCTTGCCTCGTGCGGCCGCCTGCCGCTGCCTGGCACTGAAGCCCGGCTGGGCAAAACGGTCTTGCCAGCCTATGTAATCCCAGTAATCCACATGAAACGCCAGCGCAACAACTTGATCTGCAGGGAAGCCCGCGGCTGCAATGCTGCTCAGCCATTTATCCGCGGGCGGGCAACTGCTGCAGCCTTCGGAGGTATAGAGTTCAAGCAAGGGTGCCGCATGATCGCCGCTGCGTGCGGAGCATTCTGCGGCAATGGCCGCAACGGGCATGAGGGCTAAGGCCAGGGGCCAGATCAGATAACGAAACGCATCAGGTAAGCGCATGACATTCCTCCATAAGATTCAGGGTTTAGTCGTAGGACTGGCGCTAGCCTTACAGCGGTTTTTCTTCCCCGTTCCAGGGCGCGACTTTGAGCAGTAAAAACATGCCCGGAAGCGCGGCCGCAAAACAGAACAGGAAAAACGTTACCCACCCCATCCATTCCACCAGATAGCCGGTAGCGGCATTGACAACGGTGCGCGGCACGGCTGCCAGGCTGGTGAACAGGGCGAACTGGGTTGCGGTATAGAGTGGGTGCGTGGTATGGGCGATATAGGCGACGAAAGCCGTTGTGCCCAGGCCCACCCCTAGCGCTTCGATGCCTATGACCAAGCCCAGCCAAAGCAAGCTGTGGCCGACAACGGCGAGCCAGGCAAAACCCAGAATGGCGATCATTTGTACGACGCCAAAAATCCAAAGAGCGCGGTTGATGCCGAGCTTGATCATCCAGATGCCGCCCAACAGGCCGCCGATCACGCTGGGCCAAAGTCCGGCATTTTTCGCGATGAGGCCGATTTCGGTTTTGGTGAAGCCCATATCCAGATAAAACGGCGTAGCCAGCGCGGTGGCCATGCTGTCGCCTAGCTTGTAAAAGAAAATGAAAGCCAGCACTAGCAAGGCACTTCTCCAGCCATGGCGCGTAATGAACTCGTGGAAAGGCTCGATGACCGCCTGTTTTAATGTTTTCGGCGCACCGCGCTTGAGCAGGGGCTCGCTTATCAGCACTGTCATGCAAAGGCCGGGCAGCATGAAGAGCGCGGTAATCAGGAATACGCTGCTCCAAGGCAGATGGTCGGCAAGAATCAAAGATAGCGAGCCTGGCACCAGCCCGGCAATTTTGTAGGCATTGACGTGGATGGCATTGCCCAGGCCCAATTCAATATCAGGCAACAATTCGCGGCGATAGGCATCGATGACTACGTCCTGCGATGCACTGAAAAAAGCTACTACACCTGCCAGATAGGCGATCGTCCACAAGTCCAGCACGGGTTGCAGCGAGCCGAAGACGGGAATGGAGATCAAAAGCGCAATTTGTGTAATGAGCAGCCAGCCGCGGCGCCGGCCCAGGGGCGGAGCGTAGCGGTCGAAGAACGGCGCCCAAATGAATTTCCAGGTAAAAGGCAATTGGATTAAAGCGAATAAGCCTATGGCCTTTAGGTTGACGCCTTCGGAACGTAGCCAGGCCGGCAACAGGCTAATGAGAATATAGAGCGGCAAGCCCGAAGTGAAACCCGTAAAAATGCAGATAAGCATGCGCTTGTTGAACAGCGCTTCGCGGATAGTAGTCTTTAGCATGGCCGTAACCATACCCGAAAACACACCGCTCATGCCACAATGCGCAGTATGCAAAACGCCGCGCTCGTGAATACTTTGGTGCAACAGATCTTGAAAATCCTCGCTTACGTGCATGTAAACTTCAGCATTTGCGGGCCGCTGCGCCGTGTAGGCGTGCGGTTGTTTGTTCATTGGAATTGTTAATATGCTGGAGCTGACCTTAACCGCCGCGTTTCTTGTAGGCCTGCTGGGTGGCGGCCACTGTGTAGGTATGTGCGGCGGCATCGTGAGCGCAGTAACTATTGCACTGCCCGCCAGCAAACCCAAAACCGGATTTTTACTCGCCTATAATGCGGGCCGTATTTTGAGCTACAGCGCCGCCGGACTGCTCGCGGGAGCCGTGGGTGCGTCCAGTTTTTTCCTTGAGCATGTATTGCCTATCGAGAAGCTGCTCTACGGCCTGGCCAGCATCATGCTGGTACTGCTGGGGCTTTATCTGGCAGGCATATGGCGTGGGGTGACGTTGCTGGAAGTGGCGGGCGGTACACTATGGCGCCGTCTGCAGCCTTATTCAAAATATTTTCTGCCGGTACGCACGCTGCCGCAGGCTTTTGCGCTCGGCACGCTCTGGGGCTGGTTGCCCTGTGGTCTGGTCTACAGTGTACTGGTAGCGGCTATTGCAACGGGTAGCCCCGGGCGTGGCGGCCTGCTCATGCTTGCCTTCGGCATTGGTACCTTGCCTGCCCTGCTGGCGATGGGCATGGCGGCTGTCAGGCTGAAAGTGTTGCTGCAGAATATCTGGGTGAGGCGGGTGAGCGGGCTTGCAGTAATCGGGTTTGGCCTGGCAGGTTTGCTGCGATTGCTTTAAGCCTGTTTTAGCCGGTACATGGCGAGGCTGCCCATCAGGTTGGGCATTACGCTCACGGGCTTGCCATCTGTGAGTACGCGGCGCTCGGTGATGTTGATATTGTGCGTGGCGCAGAATTGATCAAAGTCATTAATCGTACACAAGTGCACATTCGGTGTGTCATACCACTGGTATGGCAGGTTTTTAGACACGGGCATCTGGCCTGCCATCGATTGCAGGCGCAGGCGCCAGTAGCCGAAATTGGGAAAGGTGACAATCGCTTCACGGCCTACGCGCAGCATCTCCCGCACAATGCCCTCGGTGTTCTGCACGGCCTGCAAAGTCTGCGAAAGAATGACAACATCGAATGATTGCGCCTCAAAGCCGGACAGCCCGGCTTCCAGATCCATCTGAATGACGTTGATGCCATTATTCATACAGGCCAGCAAATTGGCATCGTCTTTTTCCACGCCATAGCCGCGCACTTCCAGCGCGCCACGCAAGAAATACAACAATGCGCCATCGCCGCAGCCCAAATCCAGTACCTTGGATCCCAACTTGACCCAGTCTGCGATAATGGCAAAATCCTGCCTGAATTGTGCGTATAAAGCTAAATTATCTGCAGTTTTGCTCATGAGCCAGCTCCAACATCGATATTTTGCAAGTAGGTGCGCAAAATGTCGTGGTAATGCGAGTCTTTCATCAGGAACGCATCGTGACCGTGAGCCGCCGTTACTTCGGCGTAGCTGACAGCGAGCTCATTATCCAGCAGTGCTTTAACGATTTCGCGTGAACGAGCGGGTGAAAAACGCCAGTCGCTCGTGAACGAAACTACCAGGAAATTGGCTTTAGCCCGGGCTAAAGCAGTGGACAGGTCGCCATCGTAATCCAGTGCCGGGTCAAAATAATCCAGCGCGCGGGTCATGCGCAGGTAAGTGTTGGCATCAAATTCGCCGGCGAATTTATCGCCTTGATAGCGTAAGTAAGATTCCATCTCGAACTC
>JBDTOX010000150.1:0-15102 GCA_039933015.1 Methylophilaceae bacterium | reverse complement strand
GTTATTGCCGAAGGCATAGAAACTCAGGCTGAGCTGCTGATTATCAAAGACCTTAAAATCACTTATGGTCAAGGCTACTTCCTGGGTAGGCCCGCACCAGATCCCATCCATGCGCTTGCCACAGACCTGGACGTGGTTCTGCGCAAGAACTTTGTCAGTGTTTACCCCGGTTCCAGCAACATCCTGCGCAAGCGCGGCAATATCACCAGATTAGTCAAATATATCCCTCCGGTGACGCCAGAAATTTCGAATGATGAGGTTTACTCCCTATTTGAAAGTAATCCTGCACTTTATTCCCTGCCAGTAGTGCGTACGGGCACTCCTGTAGGCTTGATTAGCCGTTACAACATAATTGATCAATTTGCACGGCCTTACTCGCGTGAACTCTATGGTAAACGGCTGTGCGATACATTCATGGACAGCCATCCTTTGGTAGTAGAAAAATCCATGAGTCTGCATGATCTCAGTGATTTGATCACCAATATGGAACCGCATCATTTATCAAATGGTTTTATTGTTACAGAGGACGGGCATTATCTGGGCATGGGCAGTGGTCACGCCCTGTTACGTGAAATTACGCAAATGCAGATTAATGCGGCGCGCCATGCCAACCCGCTAACGATGCTGCCCGGCAATGTACCGGTTAATGAACATCTGGATCGATTATTGGAAGGCAGAGTTACTTTTTGGGCATGTTATTGCGATCTGGATAATTTCAAGCCATTTAATGACGCCTATGGTTTCAGGCGCGGTGATGAATTAATCCAGTTCACTGCCAAGTTATTAAGCGACGCAGTAGTAAGTGATCTGGATTTCGTTGGCCATATTGGCGGCGATGATTTTATTCTGATATTCCAGAGTACAGATTGGGAACAGCGTTGCAACCATATACTCAATACCTTACAGCGGGTGAGCCAGGATTTTTACGACCCCAAGGATAGAATGCGTAATGGTATTGAAAGCGAAGATCGTCAGGGTAATAAGGTTTATTACCCCCTGGTCAGCATGTCGATTGGCGTAGTCGAAGTAAAGTCCGCAGTGTATTCCAGCCACCATGAAGTGTCTGCCGCCATAGCCTCGGCCAAGAAACGGGCTAAAAACTTTGCCGGCAACAGCTTATTTCTAGAACGCAGGTCGCCGACTACTACCCCGAATATTAACTGACGACTTCCGCAGCAGCACTATTCTCAGGTGCTCGATCAGGCAGTTGCGCAATAATCTGGCAAGCCAGCGTACTCAGATATGGCAAAGATTGCAGCGCCAGCATTGTCACCCATAGCTGAGTATCTATATTGTTAAAACCGCGAGTAGCCAGCATGGATGCGCCACTTAGCATGAGTGCCAGCAGCAATAGTACTTCTTCTCTAATCGGATTGAGAAAATTCAATTTCCCAGCCATTTTACCTTTGGCCGTGGGTTTGAATACGCCGTTTTTCTGAATAATACCCATGATTATTCCGCGCGCAATTGCGTGCGACAGGCCCAGACTGGCAAGTGAAGCTCCGAAAATGTCCAGCCAGCTACAACGCATGGTTTTGCGGTAAAGCACGGGACCCAGCGCCCCTTTAATTACAAGGAAACACAGGATAGGCGTTAGCATGATGGCAACAGGAAGGCTAAAGGATTTAGGGAAGGCCAACATGGCAAGCGTCCACCCTATGGAGCCCAGCGTAAAGAACAGCTGTAATGCATCGCCCAACCAACCAAACCAGCCCGTCAGGAAGTGATAGCGCTGCCCAAAATTGAGTGTAGATTTGCCCAGCAGCTTGGGTAAGTGATGCTTAAGGATCTGCATGGCACCAAAGGCCCAGCGGAAACGTTGCGATTTCAGGGCGTCAAAGCTGGCAGGGGTAAGGCCACGACCAAATGTTTCATCGATGTAACGCAGCTCGTAACCGTCCTCAAGCAGGCGCAAGCCCAGTTCAGTGTCTTCGCAAATGCACCATTCAGACCACCCACCCACCGCCACCAGCGATTGATGCCGTACCAGTGTCATGGTGCCATGCTGAATCAGGGCGTTGCGCTCATGGCGATGATGCATGCCGATGCGAAAAAACCCTTCAAACTCCCAATTACTCATATGACGAAAAAAATTGTTTTCCCAATCACGGTGCGCTTGCGGCGCTTGCACTACCGCTACCTTTTCGTCAGCGAAATGGGGGACCAAGACAGCCAGCCAGTCGCTAGTAACCACATAATCAGCATCGACCACACCTACCACCTGGGTTCTGGCGTCAGTCTGCTGCAGTGCGAAATTGAGTGCGCCAGCCTTAAATCCTGGCCACTTTGGCAAATGGAAGAAGCGGAAATTAGCAGGCAGCTTTTCCATGTAAGCTTCAACCGGCTTCCACAGAGCTTCATCGCGCGTGTTGTTATCCACCACAATAACTTCAAAATTGATGTAGTCGAGCTTGGACAGACTCTCTATGGTGGCGATTACCATTTCAGGCGGCTCGTTATAGCAGGCCAGGTGTATGGAGACAAACTTTTCCTGATCTCTAGGCACTGGCTGGGCGCGCCGGAAGACACGTACCCAGCCGCCTTTGAACATAACTTC
This sequence comes from Methylophilaceae bacterium, assembly GCA_039933015.1. Classification (GTDB taxonomy): domain Bacteria; phylum Pseudomonadota; class Gammaproteobacteria; order Burkholderiales; family Methylophilaceae; genus JBDTOX01. The sequence goes on along the minus strand of JBDTOX010000150.1, from coordinate 12,545 downwards.
GCTAAATTCCACGCCGTAGATCATGAGGACAGCTGAAGTCAGTGCCATGCCTATAATAAGGCCTATCAGCACAACAATATCGCGCAGGGTATAGTAATAATCCCCCGGTAAATTCCAGGCGACCACCAGGGTGGTAATGCAGGCTTGCAATAGAATGGCAAGGGAGAGACGGCCGCCTAAGCCCCAACGTCGGAACCTGAAGGCAATAAACAGCATAGGCAAAAATGCTAGCGCTGTAGCCCAGGTGGCTTTTTCAATCCATCGTGTATCTTTGGGCACGGCACCATGGAGTGAATACTTTTGCTGGCGCTCGGCATCAAACATGCCCCAGTAAGCACCTGCCCAGCCTTCTACATTGACTTTCCAGGGTTGGTCAAAAGCCTCCATCAGGTAGTAGTCGTAGTTATGGTATGCAGTTTTAGCCAGGAATTCACGAACAAAACGTGCCTGATTAACTTGCGAAGCTACCGCACCGCCGATGGCCGGCCCGCGGCTAGGCCAACCCACTTCGGTAATGACCACACGCTTGCGCGGGAAGGTATTAATCAACTCTTTGTAGCGATCCAGCGCATAGTCTACGGCTTGATCCACGGGTACACCTTCGTGGTAAGGAAGCAAATGTACCGCAATGTAGTCCACGTGCTTGACCAGCTCTGGGTTTTTTAACCATACATGCCAAGGTTCGGCAGTAGATACAGGCACATGTACTGAGTTGCGTACATCATCCAGATAGCGGATAAGTTCCTCCACAGTGAGATCGCCGCGCAATAGCACTTCGTTGCCCACAATGGTGCGTTCAATATGCGGATATTGCTGTACCTTGGCCTTGAGCGCTGCTATTTCACGTGCATTGGCAATACTGTCCGCTCCCAGCCAGGCGCCCGCTGTAACACGCATGCCAAGGTTAGAGGCGAGGGCAACCACTTCGGGGTTTTCCAGTGAACTGTAGGTGCGGATTCTGTTTGAATAAGGGAGCAGCAAGCGTAAATCTTTTACTAATTCTGCGGTATTTGGATACTCCTTATCCAAGGGGCTTTGATTAAGTTGAAAACCACTATAAGCAAAACCATTAACAAGGGGTGGTGCATCCAATAATGGCAAGGCCCGATTCGCTACCGTCCAGATGGCGAAATGAGCCAGCGCTATGCATAGCGCAAAAAACAATGGTGTTAAATATCGATTAATCAAGCTTGCCTTCAATTCAGTTACTGCCATAGCAGGTTTTCTTCAAGTTTTTCAGAGTTACGTTTTGGCCAGCTGGCAAAGACTAGCAAAATAGCGAGCCCTCCCCACAATAGGGCATGGAGGTTATTGGGCTCCATGCCTATGCAAGCAAAAGCAGTCAACGTCGCAACCGCATTAAGTGCATAAAACACTCGCCATGTGGTTCTTGTACCAATTCCGGCAAGCCACATGCCCAGTGAGAGCTGCAGGATAGGCAGCGCATAAATTTCAAGTGGAAAGTCGCGATAGCGCCCATCATGCATGAGTAGATAGCCAGTAATGGCCGCACCCAGGACAAGCAGCAACAGGCAGGCTTGCATCATTTTTTTTGCACGGGCCACAGGAGAAGACGCTGTGGTATCTAGCCTGCGTGTAATTATAAGCAACAGACTTATCAAGGCCAGCCAGCCAGCCAGCGTCATTCCACCTAATGCTATCCATTCCGTTGCATCGCGACAGGCTGTCATTAAATAGCCAATCTGCAGCGGAACTGAAGCACCAGCCAGCGCGCCCAGACTTATCATGGCAAGGAGGGCGCCTGGTCGTCGTTCTGCAGCGCGCATAGCCAGACCTCCAAAAACAAACAGGCCAGCCAGCGCCCAATAGAAGGGCTGCCAGCCATCATGGCGTTCGGCTACGGAGCCAGTAAAATCAAATTTAGGTTGCAGATCGGTGCTGTAAAGGCCCCAATAACCGCCCACTGTGCCTTCTAGCAAGCGCTTCCAAGGCTGATCTATCGCTTCAATCAGGTTGTAATTCCAGCCCTTGGCTTGGGCCATTTGCAGGAATTCGCGCAGGTACATGGCCTGGTTTACCTGGCTGGGAATGGATTCTCCGCGCTGACGGCCGATTGAAGGCCAGCCTGTTTCACCTATGAAAATCGGTTTGGCAAAAGTGCCAGAAACCTTGGTCATGACATAGTCGGCATGCTTAATCGCATTTTCTATGGATTGTGGATCATCCTCCCAGTAGGGCAGCACATGCACGGTGATGAAATCAACCGACTTTTCCAGCACTTTGTGTTTAAGCCAGAACTCCCACACGTCCGCATAAGTTACAGGAGCTTTGGTTTCCCGCTTGGCGCGGTCCAGATAGGCTTGCATAGTGGCTTCTGTCTGCTCTCCGCGCAGCAATACCTCATTGCCCACCACCAGCCCCTTGACCGTATCAGGATACAAATTGGCCAACTTGATCGCCAGCGTTAATTCTTTGTCGTTGTCTGCCTTGACCCAACCGATCCATGCGCCTAACAGCACTTTAAGGCCAAGTCTGGATGCAGCTTGCGGTACATAATCCAGCCCCTGGCTGACTGAATAAATACGTACACATTGAAAACGCTGAGCCAGCAATTGCAAATCCTGATCAATTTGCGCAGTGCTGATTTTGGTGGTTTTCAACAGGGGCGTCTGATCATCACCGTAATATGGCGAATAAGAAACGCACTGTAGTTTTCCATCAGCCGGTAATTGCGGCGCGGGCAATGTTACAGGCTGATTTTGATGCCAATACCAACTGCCCAGTAAGATCAGTAAGACTAGATTAAAAATGCCATATCGCCATAACGTTTTCTGGCCAGTGTTTCGCAAAAAATTTTGAGGTGACATATCGAGCCTGAGCAACGGTTTGTCGCTTGCTGGAGAAGGGTTCATGACTGAAGCGTGTATGATAATGCAGCAGCCGGACAAAGACAAAAATGATTACGACGTAGATGTTTCATTTTGCTCCCTCGCGTTACAATAGAGCCCACTTTTAAATACCCCTTGATTTTTTAAGTCCCCAAAGAGATTCAATGAAAAAACTTGTATTAATGATGGCCATGCTAACTTTTGCCGGCCTGGTTCAGGCTAAACCAGCATTTACCGGAAAGAATTACAGCGGTGTGTATTCCTGCAGAGGCGTGAATGAGCAAGTAGGGAATTACGAGCTTACCGTGACTCTTAAGTTAAATCGCGTCAGCAGTTACGGAAACTTTGGTGCGTATTCTTATCTGGTCGAAACTTCAAACTCCACTGTTTACAATGGTCAGGTGGCAGCAGACGGAAATCGCCTGGCCATAAGTTTTCATTTCACTGATGGGCGCAATGTAGAGCACAGTACCGGCATTGCTGTTATTAAGAAGAATCTTGAAGGGCGCTGGAGCTTTCGTAAACTGTATTACGAACCGGATGATAACGGTGGTAACTACGGCTCAGAATATTGCGTGATGAATGTATCCAAGAAGCCGAAAAAAGTAGCCTGATATTCCAGCCATATCTTGGATAATGCAAAGCCCGAGCAATCGGGCTTAATTTTTTGGCCTGAGGCTAATGTCTTAGGGCTAATGCATCACCGCGCGCCAGCTGTATGTCATATTGAACCAGCAGGGCCTGAAATTCATCACTGGCAAAAACCTTATATTCGCGCAGTCTGGCCCCGTAAATAGGGTCATCAAGCTCCGAATTGCTGGATGGCATAGCCAGGGCCGGATGACACATGAGTGCACTGATCACATCGCCAGAATTTGACTGTGCATGATGAAGCCATGCAGCCAGTCTTTGAATGTAATCAGTCCTATCACCGCTAAACCCGTAAACTCCGAGCAAGGCTCCGCTATGGCGCAGCCCGGCTTCAATCGCGCCGCATCTTAATCTGCTGGCTCCCAACATGCCTATTATCATAGCCTTGAAGCCATCTTGTAGCGGTGGCTGAGCTATGCGGATCCAGGGCAGCTTGTCAGCATAGCGCTGAGCCAGGATAGCAAGCAGTTCATCACGAATTTGCGGCAATTGGTGCACATGCTGGTGACCATCAATATAGTCGGGGGCAACGCCCAGCGCATCTTCGAAGCGGTTTAGCTGCGTTTTGATAGATTCACATATGGCGTTGCGAGGAAGGCCGCGGCCTATGGTGCGCACAATAAGCTTGGGCAATGCGTTGCGCAGAGGTTGCTCGTATTGCGTGAAATCAAGATGCAAGCCGATATCGGCTTTGCTGCGAATATCCCCGGTAATAAGCTTCGCCGCTTCCGTCCAGCGCGGGCTCAGGCTAAGGCAGGATGTTGCCGTCAGCCTTTGCTGTTGAATGAGTGCCAGTATGCCCGCATCGATCGCCGGGCTTTGTGCGTAGTCATCAGCACTGATGATGAGCACCGTCATGTTTATTTAAACGCCCAGTAGCGGCTGAGCATGTAAGTCGTCACGGCGACCACCACCATCACTACCCCTAAAGTCAGCCAAAAGGGTAAGGGAAATAACCGTAGCGCGCTCAATAACAAAAGCTGGTTTGCCAAGAATCCGCCACACGCTACCAGCAGAAATCTTGGAAAAGCTTGCTGATGGGAAGCTTTTTGCGCTGCGAAGGAAAACTTCCTGTGCCCGATATAACTAACCGGAAAGGCCAGCAAAAACCCACAAGGGTTTGCCCAGGCGGGCGCTAACCCCAGACCGGCTTCCAGGCTTACCGCAACAACGTAATGCACCGCAGCAGCGAGGGCGCCAATCAGGGTAAACCATGAAATGGAACGTGAATGGCTCAATGCATCTGTATTCATTAATGATCTTGAGGAGGTACGACTTCAGCGACAATATACGGTGGACGGCCTTTGACTTCGTCGTAAATGCGTGCAAGGTATTCACCCAGTATGCCAATGAACAGCAGTTGCACGCCAGCGAGAAACATCATGCTGGCCACGACAGTTGGCCAGCCGGGAACCGATTCATTCAAAAACAGCTTATCCAGAACAACAGTAAAACCGTAGATAAACGCGAGCAATGACAATATCAAGCCTACAGCACTGGCCAGACGTAATGGCATCACGGAAAAACTGGTAACACCAGTCCAGGCTAATTGCATCAGCCGCAGGCGTGAAAAAGTACTTTCGCCATGCGTGCGCGGCAATGGCGTGAAAGGAATGCCTATGGATTTATAACCGACCCAGGCATAAATCCCTTTCATGAAACGATTACGTTCAGGTAGTGAGCACAAGGCATCTACCACCTTGCGGTCCATCAGGCGGAAATCGCCAGCATCACGCGGGATATGAATTTGCCCGCCGAGACTGATGGCACGATAAAAAATACGGGAACCCCAATGCTTGAATCGCGATTCATTGGCCCTATCCTGGCGCACGGCATATACCATGTCGTAACCTTGGCGCCACTTGGCTAGCATCTCGGCTAACAATCCCGAGGAATGCTGACCATCGGCATCCATACAAATCACAATATCACCACGTGCATGCTCAAGGCCTGCCGTGATTGCATATTCTTTACCAAAGTTGCGCGAGAAGCGTACCAAGGTTGCCTGCAGAGTTGCAGGCAACGCGCATACAGCAGCAGCAGTGTTATCACGACTGCCGTCATCCACGACCACAATATCCCAGTTTGGGCTAAGTGCTTTCAAATGGATGGCAATGTTTTCCAGTGTTGCTGTTATGGCGGCTTCTTCATTATAAGCGGGCACAATAACCGTGATATGTGGTGAAGCAGTGACGCGGTCTGCCGACATGGAATGTTTCAATTCTTTCATTTTAGTTTGGTATCCACCCGGGTAAGCGGGGCGGGGCGCGGCTTGCGCATGTGCGGCAGCAAGTTACGTCTATCCTTGATGACAGCCAGTGTTGCTCCCATGCGCTCCACCGTGCCTATAATACGGCCTTGCAGTACTTTATCGCAGTTCATATTCGTACTGGAAATAAAGAAATCCGCACGCATCCAGTCACTCGTGATTTGAAAGCGATGATCAAGATACGCCTGCCCCTGGATTGATTCCGCACATACCGCCACTAGGTAAGGAGCATGGTCAAGGCCATCGCCTTTGGTTTTATCCATTGGCACTTCAGCTTCAAGCATTTCTGCTGCTTCGCGCAGGCTGCTAGACCAGTAATCGCCCTCCCAGTGGCTCTCGGCATAGGCCGTGCTGCCTGCCAGCTGATTGTAGTAAACATACTCATAGGGATGCAGGCGAACCAAGGTCGAAACCGTATTCAGCGTTAACAAAATGCAAACCGCGGCGAAGCCTATACGCACCTTGGGTTGTTGATGAATTGCATCCCAGAATGCGCAGAGGCCAAACGCCGCCAGGATGGCAAGCGGCGGCAGCAGGAATGTGAAATGGCGCACACCGTTATAGAGCGCCGGTCTATCCAGCATAATAAACATCAAGGGGAAAAGCGCTGCGACAAGGAGCGCAAACCAGCCCAGAAACAAGGCCTCATCAGTTTTGCCGTGACTGGTCGTGAAATGGCGTAAACGCCACAACCCAATAATGATCAGGCTCATTAATCCGATTAAAAACACCTCAGGCAAGCGCACTAAAAGATACGCAGGCAAATAATCACGCGGCACTGCACCGATCTGCATTACCTGTCCATCCATTACCGTCAGCATGTTAAAGGTGAAGTGTGAGAACGCTTCAGCGGCCTCTAGTGGGTGATCTGGCGACATGACCCCCCAAGGCCAGAAAATAGCCATGAGCACAAAAGCTATCAGTGCTGCGGGTAATAAATACTTAACGCAACTCAACCAGAAACGCAGGCGCGCGCGTAACCCCTCTGCCTTTATCCATCCTGCCACTGCCAGCATCAATAACAAGTACAGTACGGCGAATACCCCGCCTATTCGCATGCCTAGCGCGAAACCGACAGCAATCCCCAGCTTGACACTTAATGCCCATGGAGCACTGCGCAGACCTTCTTTGGTTATATGCTGGGAAATACGGATTGTGTAATAAAGTGCCCAAACCATACAGGTAGCGAAAGGCACGTCCTTGGTATGCGTAAACATGGCGCCGGACCAGGAGCCTGTAATGGCGAGCAGGACGACCACCACGAATCCGGCACGCTCGCCGCCTAGAACACGCGCGATTTTGTATGAGGCATAGATGCCGGCAAAACCAAACAATGCAGACAGTAGGTGGCGCATATCCCATACCCAGATCGGCACAGTGCGTTCCAGCACGGCTGCAAGCAGATCAAAAAAACCGCCATAAAGGTATAAGTTGCGATATTTAAAGGCATCCTGGTCAGCAAACCCGGAAGTGTAAAAATCAAGCAACAAACGGCCATAAGTATGCTGCACTTCTTCATCATTGCTGATGCCGTGCTGCCTAAAGGTCAGCGCGATAAAAACACCTAGCGCAACAAGCAGTAGCAGGGTAAGTCGACGATAGGTGAGTGGGCTAAACAAAATGTAATGCTTTATCAGGTTGAAATTGCTGGAATTATACAGGGAACAGGTCTGCTAGGCTGCCTGTCCGTGTTGACCCAAAGCCCAGCGCACATGTTCACGGACCATGGCAGAGGCATCATTTGCGCGGTTTTGCAGGGCCTGGATAATAGCAGGTGTAGTCGGGGCGTTGCCTAACCCTACCGCAAGATTACGCAGCCATTGCGTATACCCAATGCGCAAAATCGCGCTGCCTGCCATGTTTTGTTTGAAAGTATTTTCATCCCACGCGAATAATTCAACCAACGTGATGTTGTCCAGACCATGGCGCACATTAAAGTCCTCCTCGGCGCTTAGCTGAGCAAAACGATTCCAGGGGCAAGTCAGTTGACAGTCATCGCAGCCATAGACCCGATTTCCTATCAATGGTCGCAGAGGCTCTGGAATACTATCCTTGAGTTCGATGGTCAGGTAGGAGATACAGCGCCGCGCATCGACCTCATAAGGGGCGACAATGGCTTTTGTCGGGCAGATATCGATACAGGCCTTGCAGGTGCCGCAATGATTCTGGCCGGGCGTATCCACGGGTAAGGGCAGGTCGGTATAAATTTCGCCTAGAAAAAACCAGGATCCAGCCTCGCGTGTAAGCAGTAGCGTATGTTTGCCACGCCAGCCCAGACCGGCTTTTTCTGCAAGATCGACTTCCAGCACAGGCGCGCTATCGGTAAAGACCCGGTAATTGAATGTATTCCCATCAAACGCACCGATCTGGTCAGCAATACGATCGCAGAGCTTTTGCAAACGGTTGCGCAACACCTTGTGATAATCGCGGCCCAGCGCATATCTCGAAACAAACGCCTGCGCGCCATCATTCATGACAGCTGCGCTATCGCGCGCGGCAGGCGGTAAATAATCCATACGTACCGAGATAACCCGCAACGTTCCCGGCACCAATTCAGCAGGACGCGTGCGTTTGCTGCCATGTTTTGTCATATAATCCATAGCACCATGGAAACCCTTCAGAATCCATTGCTGATAACGTTCTTCAGCTGCCGACAAATCGACATCTGCAATACCCAGCTGATTAAAGCCAAGCTCGGCGCCCCAGCGCTTGATATCAGCGGCCAGGCTTTTCCAGTCCATTACGTTATCGGGATTATTTAAGGTCTTACTCATATGGCGCATGATATTACACTCACTTTAGCAAATAAGGCTGCCACACTTGCAGCGGGCGGGCGGTTGGCGGAAACGCTTAAGCTCAAACCCGGCATGACGATTTATCTGCATGGAGATCTTGGCACCGGCAAAACCACCTTGGTGCGCGGTGTATTGCATCATTTGGGCCATACGGGCAAAGTAAAAAGCCCGACCTACACATTGGTTGAACCTTATGTAATATCTGGATTACACTTATATCATTTTGATTTATACAGATTTGTTGATCCGGAAGAATGGGAGGCTGCTGGCTTTCGCGATTATTTCAACCCACAATCCATATGTTTGATAGAGTGGCCTGAAAAGGCAGGGGATTTATTGCCAACCGCAGATATGGATATTCATCTGGAACTACTTGATCGAGGCCGAAAAATTACCATGACAGCCAATACAGATGCCGGAAGACAATGCCTGGCCTGTTGTGTGCCCGGGACTCGTAGACATGCTTAGAGTGGCACTGACCAATTTTCTTGCTGCCGCCCTGATGTTCAGTTGCGCCGCACAGGCAGCCGTCGCTGTCAGTGCCGCCCGTGTTTGGCCGGCGGCGGATTACACGCGGATTACGCTCGAATCAGGTAAGCCCTTAAACCAGAAAATGGTCATGCTGAAAAATCCGGATCGCCTGGTGCTGGATCTGGAGGATGTGGAACTGGGATCCACGCTTAAAACATTATCGGACAAAATTTCGGCTGAAGACCCCTACATCAAGCAGGTCCGCGTAGCGAACTTCAAACCTGGCGTGGTGCGCCTGGTGATTGACCTGAAAGCTGAAATCCGACCGGAGATTTTTGCCTTGTCGCCTGCAGGCGAATATCAGCATCGCCTGGTACTTGATATCTATCCTGCTCGAGACCTTTTGATGGCGATGCTGGAGCAACGCGTAAAATCGGCATCCATCTCAAATCCGGGCTCATCAGACAAGGTGCCATCACCTGATTTGCAGCTGTCGCCGGCAATCATCAGCGAGCCAGAATTACAACCCAAGCCAGATACCCCTCAATCCGCAGTTCCGCCAAGCCCTACAGATCTTGTTAATGCTGCGCCCAGCCCATTGCCGCAAGTGCCTGCAGCAGCAGGTGGTGCCATGAACAAGGATAACGCGCGACTGATTACGATAGCCATAGATGCCGGCCATGGCGGTGAAGACCCGGGCGCGCGCGGCGCAAATGGCTCCAACGAAAAAGACATCACATTGGCAGTCGCCAAAAAGCTTAAGGCCTTGGTGGATGCGGAGCCAAACATGCGTGGCGTATTGACGCGCGATGGCGATTTTTTCATTCCGCTGCATGGCCGCGTGGTCAAAGCACGCAAGTTGCAGGCAGACTTGTTTGTATCCATACACGCCGATGCCTTTGTCCGACCGGATGCGCGCGGCTCTTCGGTGTTCGCTTTATCTGAACGCGGCGCTACCAGTGCTTCTGCACGCTATCTGGCCAACAAGGAAAATGAATCTGACCTGATTGGCGGCGTCAGTCTTGATGTTAAAGACCCTTATCTTGCGCGCACGCTGCTGGATCTTTCACAAACAGCCACTATCAGTGACAGCCTGAAGCTGGGCAAGGCCGTGCTGGGACATTTGGGTGGCATTAACACGCTACACAAGCGTGCGGTAGAGCAAGCCGGGTTTGCTGTGCTCAAATCGCCGGATATCCCATCCATCCTGGTTGAAACCGCTTTCATCAGCAATCCGGATGAAGAGCGCAAGCTGAATGATGGGGACTATCAGGTAAAACTGGCCGGAGCCATACTCTCAGGCATCAAACGCTACTTCTCCAGCAGTCCGGCGCTCGCCAAATCCAAACTGGCGCAGCAATAAGTCTTGATGTAATGAAATAAAGTTCTTACTTAGAGAATAAAGTCCTTACCTGGCAATTTTCATAGTAGTTATATGGCGTGCAATGCTTGGATTAGTTATTGGGATATGGCACCGGAATATATCCGCAAACACAATTCAAATTTTAACTGTCCGCTTGGAGTGAATCGCCCCGGCTTTCGTGGAGGCAGATTGGTTTAAGTTACACGGCATGTGCCATCATGGCGAACTGCCGATAGTAGTTTGCCTCAGCTTCCGCCGGCGGTATATAGCCGGTGGGTTCCAGCAAGCGATGGTGGTTGAACCAGGATACCCATTTCAGGGTAGCCAGCTCGACGGCTTCCCTAGTCTTCCAGGGCGCTCTTTTGTGGATCAATTCGGCCTTGTACAGCCCGTTGATCGTCTCCATATATAGGGTTAAAGTCCGATATACAACGCTATGCATATGCTCTGCTTATAGGTGGTAATTCCGATGCTGCTACGACATCTGCGGTATTTGTTGGCGGTCGCTGACAACGGCGGTTTCACTCGCGCTGCTGAGGTGCTGCACGTTTCCCAGCCGACCCTGTCGCAGCAGATTCGGCAACTGGAAGATACCCTCGGCGTCAGCCTTTTTGACCGAACTTCTCGCACGGTCAAGCCTACCGATGCGGGGATGGCCTACATCGAATGTGCCCGTCGGGTGCTGGTGGAACTAGCGGCGGGCAAGCGAGCTTTGCACGACGTGAAGGATTTGTCCCGTGGCACCCTGAGGCTGGCCATGACACCGACCTTCATGGCGTACCTGGTAGGGCCGCTGGTCCGCGATTACATCGCGCTGTTTCCGAATATCCATTTGGAGATCTTCGAGTTATCGATGGACGACATTGAAACGGGGCTGACGGATGATTCGCTGGATATAGCCATTGCATTTGATCAGGTCAGAAACGCGGACATTGAATCGATCCCGGCGTTTGTCGAAACCTTGGGGCTGATGGTTGGACGCGATCATCCGTTATACGATTGCCAGGTCGCGTTGACTGCTGAACAGATTGCTCAACTGGAATTTGCGCTCTTGACACCTGACTTTGCTACCCGCACCTACATTGATGAATACTTCGCAAAGGCGCAGATCACGCCTAAGGTAGTAATTGAGGTCAACTCGGTCAACACACTGCTGGAAGTTATTAGGCACACAGCCGTTACCACCATTCTTCCGGAACCTATAGCCACCCAGGAACGCGCTCTGCGCAAACTTCCGTTACTGGACAAGGCACCTCAGCGAGCGGCCACGCTGCTGCGGCGCAAAAACAACTACCACAGTGCTGCGTCAGTCGCTTTCATGAGTTTAATGTTTGGGGCGGTGGTGGCTTAGTAAAGCAAGTAGATCATCCATAGTCTGACATCTACCTGCAGCCCTGAACCGATGCACTTCACTGACATCGTTGCCATCGAACAGCTGATCTCGCCTGGCGCGCGTTGAGCGTCTTACTCAGTCCCTGTCGTGTGCGAGCGGGGATAGGTCGTTGAAACCTCCAACAAGCCAGTTGACGATAAAGCTCTGAGCGGCCGTAAGTCGGCCGCTTCGGTTGACTATAAGCATAAAAGAATTCTTCAAATGATAAGGTGCTTCAGGCTGCAACTGCCGATCGGGCATGCACTGCACAGGTGGTAGGATGCTCGGCCAACGACTTGAACGAGCGGTTATCATCGTCCAGGGCGTCTACTGAACCGGTTTCGATGTCGTAGACCCAGCCATGCAGGTTCAACGCGCCTTTTCCCTGTGCCAGGCGCACACTCGGGTGAGTCTGGATGTTCGCCAGTTGGGCTATGACATTTTCTCGAACCATCGAACTCACTTTGGCCGCTTCATTGGCGTGAGGGCGCAACTCGTTGATGACTTTCGCCGACTCGGCGTGTTGCAACCAGCCGCTAACGGCGGGTAGGTGGTCCATGCATTTGCACTTGGCTACAGCTGTCATCGCGCCGCAATCGGAATGACCGCAAATCACAATGTCAGTCACACCCAACACGGCGACTGCGTACTCGACAGTAGCCGATACACCACCAGGATGGGGGCTGTAGGACGGCACTATATTGCCGGCGTTACGGATCACGAACAGTTCACCGGGTTCTTGCTGAGTCAGCAGTTCCGGCACAACGCGGCTATC
>JBDTOX010000149.1:0-4432 GCA_039933015.1 Methylophilaceae bacterium | reverse complement strand
CCATCTTTAACATACGCCATCGGTACGCGCGTTTGCGCATTCACCGCCACCAGCAAATGTGGTGTTAATCCGTTATCCACGCACCACTCATGCAGGGCACGAATCAGGTAGGGTTTGGTAGATGTAAGCTCACTCATGGATCTGCTAGCCTACCTGCGCATCGCCTTTTCTGATGGCGTCATCGCTTCAATGTAAGCCGGGCGAGAGAATATACGCTCTGCGTACTTGAGTAAAGGGGCAGCTTGCTTAGGCAACTCAATACCGTAGTGACCTAAACGCCAGAGCATTGGCGCAATTGCCACGTCTAGCATGGAGAATTCATCTCCCAGAATATATTGCTGCTTGCTGAACAGCGGCACGATTTGTGCCAAATTGTCGCGCACAATGGTACGTGCTTTATCAGCTGTTTTGGTGTTGCCGGACTCAATATCTCCAATATGACTGAACAACTGCTCTTCAAAATTGTGCAAAAACAAGCGGGCGCGCGCGCGCATGACCGGGTCAGCCGGCATTAATTGAGGATGCGGAAAACGCTCGTCAATGTACTCATTAATAATATTAGCTTGCTCCAGCACCAAATCACGCTCCACCAGCACCGGAACCTGGTTGTGTGGATTAATTACAGCCAAATCCTCAGGCTTGTTGGCGAGATCGACATCTATCACCTGAAAATCCATGCCTTTTTCAAATAGAACAATACGGCAACGGTGGCTGTAAGGATCAGTAGTGCCTGAATATAGAGTCATCATAATATTGGGTTCCTGCCAGCAAAAAACGATACGGGAGGCGTGCGGAAAGCACGGCAGCTCCCATATTGAATGATTTTAGTGTATATCTTTCCAGAATTCTTTTTTCAGGTAGTACGCTATAACAAACAGCAAACCTAAAAATAGCAGCACAATCAGACCCAACTGCAATCGCTGGCTCTTGGCTGGCTCTCCCATAAATACCAAATAATTCACCAGATCAGCGATAGTGGCATCATACTCAGCAGGCGACATGCTGCCCGGCTGATCCAATACCAGCGTATGCACTTCTGTCTTTACGCCATGCGCATTCACCTTGTCTTCAACCTTAAGGATCTGCTGTCCCTGCAGTTGCCAGAGCACATGCGGCATGGCCACCTTATCAAAAACCGCATTATTCCAGCCGGTTGACGTTGTATCGTCGCGATAAAAACTGCGCAGGTAGCCATATAGCCAATCAGCGCCCCGAGCACGCGCCTCCACTGACAAGTCAGGCGGGGCGGCGCCGAACCATGCCTTGGCCTCCTTTTTCTGCATGGCCACAGTCATCGTATCGCCAACTTTTTCCCCGGCAAATAATAAATTAGCCTTGATTTGTGCATTACTTAAACCGATATCGGTCATGCGGTTGTAGCGCATAGAGGCAGCACTGTGGCAACTGAGGCAGTAATTTACAAACACTTGGGCGCCGCGCTGTAAGGAGGCCTGGTTATTGGGATCAATAGGCGCACGTTCAAGATGGGCGCCTTCATTTGCCATACCCAGCATTGGCAACAATAAACCCAAAACAAGCAATAACTTCTTCATTATCCTGTCACCCTTTCCGGTACTGGTTTGGTCTTATCAATCTTCGTGTACCACGGCATCAGGACGAAAAACAGGAAATACACTGTAGTGAAAATACGCGCCACCACAGTCGCCCGGTCTGCACCGCCAACAATAACGGCCTTGGCGTCGAACGTGCCCCATATAGTGGATGGCTCCGTGCCAAGATAGCCAAGAATCAGGAAACTCACCACAAACAGCGTAAGCCAGGTTTTATATTGCGCGCCGCGGTAGCGGATCGACTTCACAGGGCTACGATCGAGCCACGGCAAGAAAGCAAAAGCCACTACCGAAAGCCCCATTGCGGCTACCCCTGGAAATTGCGAATTCAATATCGGGGGCACCGCACGCAGAATGGAGTAATACGGCGTGAAATACCATACCGGCGCAATATGCGGCGGCGTTTTCAGCGGGTCAGCCGGGATGAAATTATTGGCCTCCAGGAAGTAACCGCCCATCTCCGGTGCAAAAAATATAATGGCCGAGAACACAATCAGGAACACTGCAACCCCGACAATATCCTTCACCGTGTAATACGGATGAAAAGGAATACCATCCAACGGGATATGCGTAACCGGATCTTTGTGCTTCTTGATCTCGACACCATCCGGGTTATTCGAGCCCACTTCGTGCAGCGCAATAAGGTGCGCAGCCACCAAACCCAGCAATACCAGCGGCAACGCAATCACGTGGAAAGCAAAGAAGCGATTAAGGGTCGCGTCTGACACTGTATAATCGCCGCGCAGCCATAGTGATACATCAGGACCAACAAAAGGAATGGAAGTAAACAGGTTAATAATTACCTGCGCACCCCAATACGACATTTGACCCCATGGCAGCAGATAGCCGAAGAAGGCCTCGCCCATCAGGCAAAGAAAAATCCCCACACCGAACAACCAAATCAGTTCGCGTGGATTGCGATAGGACCCATAAATCAGACCACGGAACATATGCAGATAAACCACAACAAAGAACATGGAGGCGCCAGTGGAGTGCATGTAACGGATGAGCCAACCCCAGGATACATCCCGCATGATGTATTCAACGGAAGCAAAAGCCATATCCGCGTCCGGCTTGTAATGCATGGTGAGGAAAATACCGGTGATGATTTGCATCACCAGCACCAGCAACGCTAGCGATCCGAAGAAATACCAGAAGTTGAAATTCTTGGGGGCGTAATACTCGGACAAATGTGCTTTGTAATTAGCCGTGAGCGGGAAGCGCTCGTCTACCCACCCTAACAAGCCAGTCAGATATTTCCCCATGATTAAGCTGTCCCCTTGCCGTCTTCACCAATCACCAGGATGGTGTCGCTGAGGTATTTATACTGTGGAACCACCAGGTTAATTGGTGCCGGTGAACCCTTGAATACGCGCCCGGCCAGATCAAACTTGGAACCGTGGCAAGGGCAGAAAAATCCGCCCGGCCAATCCGCACCCATCTCCCCAGCAGCTTGCAACTTGGCGGAAGGAGAGCAGCCCAAGTGGGTACATATACCGACCAGTACCATCAAATTAGGCTTAATAGAGCGCTCGGGATTATTGCAATAGTCCGGTTGCTGAGTGGTGACCTGCAGCATGGGATCGGTCAACCTATCATTATGCTTGGAAAGCAAATTTAGCATCTCTTTAGTACGATTCACTATCCATACCGGCTTGCCACGCCATTCCACGGTAATCATAGCGCCCGGCTCGATTTTACTGATATCCGCCTCTACCGGTGCTCCAGCAGCTTTTGCTCGCTCACTGGGCAACATGCTTGCTACAAACGGCACAGCCACAGCTACGGCTGCCACACCACCAACCGCCGTGGTGGCTGCGATCAGAAATCGCCGCTTGCCTTGATCCACTTGTTGATTCGACATCTCATTCCCTTAAATTTAACGCGACAAGCAGTATAGAATTTATTATTCAATGTATCTATTTTACATGTTCCAGATAAAAATTTAAACCAGAATTAAGCCTTAAAAGTACGATCCAGCTTTAAACCGGGTTATCTATATCGATAAAGCAGTGTTCCAAATTAAAATGGCTCGCTAGATGCTCACCCAATGCCCGCACCCCATAACGCTCAGTGGCATGGTGACCCGCGGCAATATAGGCCACCCCAGATTCACGGGCTAAATGCACAGTCTGCTCCGATATTTCTCCGCTAATGAAGGCATCCACATCCAGGCTCAGCGCCAGCTGCAGAAAATCCTGTGCCGCTCCCGTACACCATGCGATGCGCCGAATTGGCCTATTCAGGTCACCAATCAGCAAAGGCACACGCCGTAAAACTTGACTTAAGTGCTCACCCAGACTTTTAAGCGGCATTACATACGGCAAAGTGCCATGCGCAACAATGCTCTGCTCGCCCGCCCACCCATCAATAGCCACGCCCATCACTCGACCTAATTGAGCGTTATTACCGAATTCTGCATGCGCATCCAGCGGCAGATGGTAAGCAACTAAATTTATTTCATGTTCCAGCAAAAATTTCAGCCGGGCACGTTTAACACCCAGCACACATGCATCCTCATTGCGCCAGAAATATCCATGATGAACCAATACCATATCGGCTTGCGTCGCATGTGCCGCCTCCAGCAAAGCCAAGCTGGCAGTGACGCCGCTGATAATTTTACACACCTCGCTGCGGCCCTCTACTTGCAGGCCATTGGGGCAATAGTCGCGGAAGCGCTCAATCTGCAGGATTTGTCCGGTATAATCTGTTAATTCGTTTATTTTTATCACTCTTCGCCCCAAGCTTTCATACTACAACTTTCATATCCTAACTACGCCCATGCGCAAACTTTGGCTTATTTTTGCACAGACTGTCACGATTAGTCTTGCCATCCTGTTCGTAGTGCAGATGCTTTACCC
>JBDTOX010000148.1:0-4326 GCA_039933015.1 Methylophilaceae bacterium | reverse complement strand
ATGTATTTACCTTGCTGGAAAACAAGGAGGTAGTTGGTGTCTGTGCCTTGTTTAAGGATAAAGACAATACCTTTCAACTAGCCAGAATGGCCGTGAGCAAGACGCATCAGGGCCGGGGGTATGGTAATGCCCTGCTGGAAGCTGCTTTGGCCAAGTTAATAGAGATCAAGGCGGGTAAGGTTTATCTCTTGTCAAATTCGAGACTGGCATCAGCCATTTCTTTATATAAAAAGCATGGGTTTAATATTACCCACGAGGGATCGCATCCTAAGTACGCTAGAGTCGATGTTGTGATGGAAAAAAACCTTTAGCTGCATAGCCGGTTTTTAAGATTGCGATCCTCACTCGCCATGACGCCGCTAGTCTTTATTCCTCTATCCCCAGTTCTTGTATCTTGCGAGTCAGCGTATTGCGCCCCATGCCGAGCAGCGTTGCAGCTTCAATACGGCGTCCGCCGGTGTGCTGCAAAGCCTTGCTGATCAGGATTTTTTCAAATTCCCGTGTGCGGGTATCCAATACATTTTGTTCGCCGCGGTTAAGCGCATCCATGACTTCAGAGGCTAATGCCGCCTGCCATGAGGTGGAACCCAATGGTGTGGCGGAATCGGCTTTTAATTCGGGCGGCAAATCAGCAACATCAATGTTTTGACCGGGTGCCATCACAGTGAGCCAATGACAAACGTTTTCCAGTTGCCGCACGTTGCCGCGCCAGTTCAGGGTAGCGAGATAGCGCAGAGCTGCTGCTGATGGCTGCTTGGTCTCCACACCTAGCGTTTGCGCGCTCTGTTGCAGGAAGTGTCTGGCTAATATTGGCACGTCCTCGCGGCGTTCTCGCAATGGCGGCAGGCGCAGGCGGATTACGTTGAGTCTGTGAAACAGGTCCTCACGGAACAGGCCGAGTTTGACGCGTTCTTCCAAATCCTGATGGGTGGCAGCGATAATCCGCACATCGACTTTGACGGGCTGGTGGCCGCCTACCCGGTAAAATTGCCCGTCACACAGCACGCGTAGTAAGCGGGTTTGCAGATCAGACGGCATATCGCCGATTTCATCCAGAAATAGTGTTCCGCCATCCGCCTGCTCGAAGCGGCCGCGTCTTGCAGCCTGCGCGCCAGTAAAGGCACCGCGTTCATGGCCAAACAGTTCTGACTCTAGTAAGTCCTTGGGGATGGCTGCGGTATTAATGGCTATGAATGGCTTTTCGGCACGCGGGCTATGGCGGTGCAGGGCGCTGGCAACCAGCTCCTTGCCGGTACCGGATTCGCCATTAATGAGCACTGTGGCGTGAGAGCGGCTTAAGCGGCCGATCGCACGAAAAACCTCTTGCATGGCCGGTGCCTGGCCTATGATTTCCGGGGTTTCTTCCGGCGCCACCGCCGCGGTAGCCTGACGCATGCTTTCGTCGACGGCGCGCTTGATGATCTCTATGGCCTGGTCGACATCAAAGGGTTTGGCCAGGTATTCAAACGCGCCCCCCTGAAAAGCTGCCACTGCGCTGTCCAGGTCAGAATAGGCGGTCATGATGATGACGGGGATATCCGGCAGGCGTTGTTTGATTTCCTGCAGGAAGTCCAGCCCAGAGCCATTGGGCATGCGGATATCGCTGACAATTACCTGCGGTTCATCGCTATTCAGTGCATGCAGGGCTTCGGGAGCAGATGCAAAGGTCTTGAATGGCATATCTGTGCGCGTCAGTGCCTTTTCAAATACCCAGCGTATAGATTTATCGTCGTCAATAATCCAAACAGGTTTCATGTTGCCTCTGCTGTTTTCAAACTGCTTGTTTAGAAATCAAGCTTTTCATGGCAGTGTTTTCGATAGGCAGCAGGATGGTAAAACAGGTCTGGCCTGCCTGGCTGTCGCACTCAATCATGCCATGATGTTGTGTAATGAACGTTTGCGCCAGGGTTAAACCCAGCCCAGAACCACCTTCGCGCCCTGATACCAGCGGATAGAAAATTCGGTCGCGAATTTCTGGCAATATGCCCGGGCCGTTATCAATGATCTGTAATTTTATGGCTACACGATAGCGCTTTTTGGCCAGGGTGACTTGCCGTTCTGCCCGGGTACGCAAGATGATCTGGGATGGAATTTCCGTATGGTGGCCTTGCATGGCCTGTACTGCATTGCGCGCAATATTGAGCACGGCCTGGATAAGTTTTTCACGATCAGCTATCAATTCGGGCAAGCTGGTGTCGTAATCGCGTTTTACGATAACGCCTTCCGGTGATTCGGCTAATAGCAGGCTGCGCACGTGCTCCAGTACTTCATGGATATTGGTGGATTCATACTTGGGTAGGCGATGCGGCACCAATAATCTGTCCATCAGCGATTGCAGACGGTCAGCTTCCTTAATAATGACCTGTGTATATTCGCGCAAATGCGCCTGTG
This sequence comes from Methylophilaceae bacterium, assembly GCA_039933015.1. Lineage (GTDB taxonomy): Bacteria > Pseudomonadota > Gammaproteobacteria > Burkholderiales > Methylophilaceae > JBDTOX01. The sequence continues at coordinate 1,935 of JBDTOX010000148.1, read as the reverse complement.
GCAGCTCATGCTCCAGCAGTTGTGCAGCGCCGCGCAGGCCACCAAGCGGATTGCGGATCTCATGGGCCAGGTTACGCAACAGTTCGGCATTGGCTTGCTGCTGAATTAGCATGCGCTCCTCACGTGCTATGCGCAATTGTTGGTCCATCTGCTGGAACTCAAGCACCAGGCAAGCTGGAGTCAGATCAACAGGTGTGACCGTGCAGGTAACCGTCAGTGAAATTTGACGTAGCGTGGTAATGAGAAATTCATGTTCACGGAACGGGCTGTAATTATCAAGGGCATTTTCTACAGCGGAATGCAGAATTTCACAACCAGGAAAAATCTGGGAAATATTGAGCCCGGCAATCTGTTTGGCGCTAATCTCGAACAAAATTTCAGCAGCTGGGTTGGCATAGACAACACTGCGCGCTTTATCCAGCAGGATGACAGCGGTGGCCAGGTGTTCGAGACCGGCGAAAGCAGCAGGAATAGTTTGTAGCATGACCTTCCGTGTATGCAAAAGCTAGGCCGAGGAGCGGTCTGTGTTACTTGAACGAATCCAGCTCTTTTTGCAGAAGTCGAACATTGTTTTCGTGGGCGTCGACGTCAGCCTGTAAACGTTGCATTTTTTCTTCGAATTTCACCACGTTACGAAAGGTTTTACCATTGGCAGCCCGATAGACTTCCGGTACTGATTCACCTTCAGCATAAGCCTTTTTGGCGTCCTCCAGCGCTTTTTTCTCGGTCTCCAGCTCATCCTGCAGAATTAGTTTGCGCTTGTCGTCACGCTGATTCTGCGTTTGTTTATCTACCCGCGGAAAATTGCTGGGAGTGGCTGTTTTTGCGCGCCCCTCGCGATTGCTTGTGCCAGTATTGCTGCTTGGTGGCGCGAGCGGTTCCAGATTAAGTTTTTCTGCGCCTTTGATGGGTATATTGGAATAGGTGACATGACCATTGGCGTCTACTTTTTTGTAAATTTCTGCTTGTGCCCATGTGCTCAAACACAAGCTGCCGAAAGCAAAGCCAAGTATTAATAGAATTTTATTCATGGTCGAAGTGTAGTTGAGAACGCATAGCCAGGCAACGCGCTTGGCTATTGGTGCGTTGACGCCTGTTTTGGTGCAGCTGGAAAAGAAAAAGACGGGTTTCCCCGCCTTTGGCGCCTGCTTTGCCGCGTTAGCAGTAAAGCAGGCGGACAAGCCCGTTACAGACTGTTCACGCTACTGCATTAGCAGCTGTAGTACATGCTGAATTCAGCTGGGTGTGGAGTGATGCGTATCTTGTTGACTTCTTCCATCTTCAGATCGATGTAGCTGCTGATCCAGTCTTCAGAAAATACACCACCGCGGGTCAGGAACTCGTGATCCTTGTCCAGATATTCAAGTGCTTGTTCAAGCGAGGAACATACGGTTGGGATAGCGGCATCTTCTTCTGGTGGCAGATGGTACAAGTCTTTGGTCGCTGGTTCACCTGGGTGAATCTTGTTTTGTATGCCGTCTAAACCTGCCATCATCAATGCGCTAAATGCCAGGTATGGGTTGGCGATTGGGTCCGGAAAGCGCGCTTCAACACGACGTGCCTTGTCGGAATGTACGAAAGGAATACGAATGGCAGCAGAGCGGTTCTTGGCAGAGTAAGCGAGCTTAACCGGTGCTTCAAAGTGTGGGACCAAGCGCTTGTAAGAGTTGGTGCCTGGGTTGGTAATTGCGTTCAGTGCACGCGCGTGCTTGATGATGCCGCCGATGTAGTACAGCGCGAATTCGCTCAGGCCGGCGTAGCCGTTACCTGCAAACAGGTTCTTGCCATCTTTCCAGATAGATTGGTGTACGTGCATACCGGAGCCGTTGTCGCCAGCGAATGGCTTAGGCATGAAGGTGGCAGTTTTGCCGTAAGCATGCGCAGTATTCAGCACGACATACTTCAGAATCTGGGTCCAGTCAGCGCGCTTGGTCA
>JBDTOX010000147.1:0-10873 GCA_039933015.1 Methylophilaceae bacterium | reverse complement strand
TCCGAAGCCACCGTAAATTTTCACATTGCGAACGTCAGGGTCAAATTCCGGGTTACCACTCGGCAACAGGCGATAATAAAAGCGATTCGCTCAGGCCTGCTCCTTCCTGATTAGCACTCCTTCTGTGTGCGCTTTAAGTCTTCGCCCATTCCAATCACTTAACATAAAACTCTCGATCTGATCCAAAGGCAGCGGTTTGCTAACGAGATAGCCCTGGTAGGCATGGCAACCATGACTGGCGAGGAATTGGCGCTGCGCTTCTGTTTCCACGCCCTCGGCAATCACCGCGAGCCCCAGGCTATGCGCCAAGGTAATGATAGTGCGCGCAATAACGGCATCGTTGGGGTTGGTGAGCACATCCTTGACAAAAGACTTATCAATCTTGAGTTGATCCAGAGGTAGCCGCTTCAAGTAAGAAAGCGAAGAGTAGCCAGTACCAAAGTCATCCAGAGAAAACCCTACCCCTTTGGCTTTCAGCGCGCCCATTTTGGCGATGGTGTCTTCTACATTATCCAGCAGCAAGCTCTCTGTCAGCTCCAGCTTGAGTTTTAGCGGATCGGCACCCGTTTGCTGCAGTACATCCAGTACCTGATATACAAATTCCGGATGACGGAACTGCCGCGCGCTGACATTCACCGCCAGGCTAAGATGGGCCATTTCCGGCCGTGCTGCCCAATCTGCCAATTGAGCGCAAGCTGTTTCCAGAACCCAGTGTCCCAAAGGGACTATCAGACCGATTTTCTCTGCTATAGGAATAAACTCCAGTGGGGAAACTAATCCACGATTCGGATGCTGCCAGCGTAGCAACGCCTCAACACCAGTCATTTTCCCATCAAAGTCTACTTGCGGCTGATAGTAAAGAATAAATTGCTTCAGCTGCAAACCGCGCCGCAAGTCTGCTTCCAGCTCGGCACGGGCATTAATGGCCAGCTGCAACTCTGGATCGAAGAAACGCATGGTGTTTTTGCCTGATGCCTTAGCCTGATACATCGCAAGATCAGCCCGTTTCAGTACCTCGTCCGCAGAAACCAGTTGATCATTAAAAAGTGTGACACCGATACTGAGGCTGCAATGGTATTCGTAATCCGTTAGCTGAAAAGGTCGAATGAAAGCATCCAGAATTTTCTCGCCCACATTTTTTGTCTGTGCTGCAGCTTCAAGTGGATCTAGCTCATTTAACATCACCACAAATTCATCGCCGCCCAATCGGGCCACAGTGTCGCTCTGACGCACATGCTCGGCAAGGCGCTGGGCCACCTGCTGCAGCAGTATGTCACCCATGTCATAGCCTAGAGTCTCGTTTAGGGTCTTGAAGTTATCCAGACCCATAAATAGCAAGGCTCCGGGATGGTGTGTGCGCGAACTGACCACAAGGGCTTTCCCCAGCCGATTTAACAGTAACTGCCTGTTGGGTAACTTAGTCAGGTGGTCATAAAAAGCAAGCAACTGGATTTCATTCTCCGCCATCTTGCGTCGCGTAATATCGGTGCTGATAGCAAGAATGGAGAGAGGCTGCCCCTTCTCATCTCGTACTAAAGTCCAGCGGCATTCAGCCGTAAGGCTAGTACCATTCTTACGGCGTTGTGTAATCTCCCCGCTCCATTCACCTAGCGCTAGCACTTGGTGTGTAGCCTCGCGGAAGTACATAACATCCTCATAGATCAACTCTACCATTGAATTACCGAGCACCTCTTGCGCGGTCCATCCATACAAGCGCTCAGCGCTTTTGTTCCAGAATAGAATGCGATGATCCATGCTGCGTACAACAATCGCGTCCTGTGCCTTGTCCAATAATGATGCCTGCTCACGGATAAGTGCATCCGTATCCTGCCGCTCCAGTTCCGCCGCCGCGCGTGCTGCAAATATCTTAAGCGTAGTGAGAATAAAATCAGCCTCTTTCAATGGCTCACGAAATAGCACGAATAGCAGACCTATAGCGTCACCGGATGAATTAAGAAGACGTCTCCCCACATAAGCCTCCGGCTTTAAATGGATAAGGGGAAAACCAGAAAGTCGCTCGGCAGCGGCAGTAAGCACTAGAAAATCACCGTCTGGCGTCAAACCCTCATGAGGTATTCCACCCAGCAGATACTCAAAATTTTCGATGGCTTCACCATCGACTACAGCAGCAATAGTGCGTGCCATGTGCGGTTCGCCAGGCAACAACCGCACTACAAAACCGGCTGCTGCCCCTAATGCCTCTGCCATATTTTTAGCCAGTTGCTCGAAAAACTCCTTACCGGTACCGGCCGAGACGCCGGCAGCAACTTTCACTACAGCCGACTGCAGCCGTCTTTGCTCTTCTTGGGCGCGAATATTGACAATGCCAAAAGCCAGGTCATCTGCCATTTCCTGCAGCAGAATGATCTCGTCAGAAGGCATCTGACGGACTTCACCGGAATAGAGCACCAAAACTCCAAATATGCGACTTTTATCTCGCAAGGGCAAAGATGTAACGCTACCGAAGCCATGCTGCTGGGCAGATGCACGCCAGGAAGAGAATCTGGGATCACGCATAAGATCTTCAGAAACTACCGGCTGGCCACTACGTATGGTCTGGCCCGCAGGCCCGCATCCCTCCGGCTTATCCGCGGACCAGCTAATCTTGATGCCTGTCAGATAGTCCATGCCTGCGTCAGAATGTGCTGCCGGGAAAATAGTTCGGTAGTCGTCATCCATGGCATATCCCACCCAGGCCATACTGTAGCCACCAATATCCACTGCCAGACGGCAGATATCGATCAGCAGTTGCTTTTCATCACTGATGTGAGTCAGGCATTCGTTACAAGCGCTACGCATCCGCAATGCCCGATTCAATCGCTTCATCTCATGCTCGCTTACCTTGCCTTGAGTAATATCCTGCACTGTCCCGATTGAATGTTGGGGCCTGCCATTACTCCCATAGAGCGTTTCTCCGCGCACAATTACATATTTAATAAGGCCATTGGGCATGCACAATCGATGCTCGACTACGTAAGGAGCCCGCTCTCTCACGGATTGAATGTATGCCTGATTTACCCCATCACCGTCTTCAGGATGAATTAGCGCCAGAAATGTTTCATAGGAAACTCCTGATTCGCAAGGCGTAATTCCAAAAATGTGAAAGATTTCTGGCGAACACTGCAACTCATGGGACAAGAGATTCAGCTCCCAACTGCCTATGCTGGCAATACGTTGCGCCTCATTGAGCTGACGCTGATTCTTCGCGATAAGGTCTTTTGCCTGATTTTGCTGGTGCAGGAAATAAACCAGCATCGCTGCAACCAGCGCCGAAACCAGCAGAGATGCAACTAAACCCGTAAGCAGATAATCGTAGGTAACTGCTCCTTTCAGAAGCACCTCCATCATGACCACGATGACTTCTGCCAGAACGACCGATACGCACAGCGACAAAAGCCAAAGCTTGAATGGCGGCAATCTGGCTACCAGATTGGTTGGGGGTAGTTTTCTTGCCCAAGGAAATACGGTGATTATTTTTCTCACATTTGATTACTCGCGAATACCAAATTTCCGCACCATGCCAGATACCCGATTTCTACAGTCACGGATGAATGGCTGGTAGGGAAAAGCATATTTGTTTCAGCATTTGCGCCCTCTTCTGGCGCGCCATAAATCCCCATCATTTACTTTCCCTGCAAGATAAAGCTTCACCAAAATTGCCACAGAGACAGGTATTCCCAGCCCTTGTTCGATACGGCTGCCCCTAGACTGCGTCACACCAAACCGTTTCCAGAATTTGGCTTGGCTTTCCTGACGGGATTTACGCAGTTCTTTTAATTCCTCAGCATTCAAAGGCAAAACCGTTTGCTTAACAACATCGTTGTTCATTGTCATCCCTTCAATTGGTATTAACTTCACTCCAAAGCTTCCTATGCTGCATTGCCGCTTAGGGCAGTTGCCAGCTGGAAAAATAAAGGCTTAATTTTCCCCCGTACATTTGCAATGCAGAACCTATCAATGTTGCTAGTTATATAAATATTCCATTCGCATAATTATTTATGCCTCATGCATAACCAAATTGAATGGAAACTACAAATGTCATTACTAACTCAGATTGCTCCGCGCCGGGACTTCCAAAGCAAGGATCTATGGGCCATGCACAAGTTGCGCGCCAAAATATTCAAGGAAAGAATGGGGTGGGATGTTCCTCTAATGAGCGGCATGGAGATTGACGGATACGATGCCATAGAACCTACTTACATGATGATTCGGGAAGCAGACGGTGTGTTGAGGGGCTGTTGGCGCATCCTGCCTACACTTGGGCCTTATATGCTGAAGGATTCCTTTCCCGAATTACTGCATGGACAAGCCGCTCCGGAAGATCCGAAGATATGGGAATTAAGCCGATTCGCAATCGAAACTGAAGGTCGCCAAAGTTTTGGCTTCTCAGATGTAGCCATGGAGTCTATCGCTGAAATCATCGCCTATGGACATAGAATGGCTGTCGACCAATATGTAACCGTGACAACTACCGCCATTGAGCGATTACTGCGCCGGGCTGGGGTGGTAATTTCCCGATTCGGCCCTCCAATCCGCATCGGTGTGGAAAACACCGTAGCGCTGTATGTAGATATCGAGAAATCATACGAAATGTTCTTCGGCCCTGTGTCTAAGGCCGCTTAAAGCTACAGGACGGGTATTGCTTGGCCGGGATATTTTTTACATGTGATGCTAAGTGAGCTGGGTTCAATTTTGCAGAAAATCAACACAGTGCCGCAGCTGCCGTCGCCAGGACGCAGCTGCGGCATGATTGCGGTTGACATGCACCTGGATTGCCATACGCGCAGGCTGCGCACGATTCCACAGGTCTGAGCATCCGCATGAACTGAGTCACGCCGCCCGAGCCCATGGCGCATGATTATCCCGCCGCCTGAATACCGCTTCGATCACCTCGTGCTGAACTTGGACGTGTACACCGTCCTTACCTGCATCAACCGTAATATCGAACCGTGCTGCGGCCGCCTCGCCCTATAAAGAGTCAATTTGCAATGTGCAGGCCGTTTGTATTTGTGTGAAAACCATATTCTGCAGTTCTCAGTAACACGCGAAGTTTGGTCAGGTCGTACCCGGATTAATACAGTGTTTACCTAAGTCAAAAATACGGTACTCCATGTACAAGGGAATACAGTATTTGCCCCAGAGCCACTTACAGTCTCAGCAGCTATTCTGACCCTGTGACTTGTTGTTCCGTGATCCGGCATCCGCGGGGTTCAGACAGAAACGGACAGGTCGTGATATTCAAGAGGAGATCCCGCCATGCCACGGTATGTTGCCAATTCCACTCGGCCCTCGAAGTCCAGCATGGGTTTTACGCTTCTCGAGCTACTGGTGGTGATGGTGATCATAGGTCTATTGGCTGGGTATGTTGGCCCCAAGTATTTTGCGCAAGTCGGCAAATCCGAGATCAAGGTTACCAGAGCGCAAATTGACGCAGTTGATAAAGCTCTCGATCAGTATCGGCTTGATATTGGGCACTACCCTTCCTCAGAACAGGGCTTGGCCGCACTGAATGCAGCACCGACAAACGAGCCGAAGTGGGATGGGCCTTACCTGAAGAAAAATATGCCGCTTGATCCGTGGGGTAATGCCTACAACTACAAAATGCCCGGTGAGCATGGGGAGTTTGATTTGTTCTCCTATGGCAAAGACGGTCAGCCTGGAGGAAGTGGTGAAGCTGCGGACATTACCAGTTGGTAGCCTGGGTGGCGGGTTCGCCACGCGTGGATAGCCATGCGATATGAGGTGAAAGCTTTTCTGGTTGGCGCGGGGGTCACCACCCTGACGTTCGAGGCGATAGATGAGCGTGACGTTATCGAGCAGGCTAAGGCGCAAGGCTATGCTGTGCTGGCGGTCAAGCCCAAACAGACATTGAGAAGGTGGTATGGGTGGGGTGGGCTTCAGTTTTCGCTGGTGCTGTTCAGCCAGGAATTGTTTGCCTTGCTGGAGGCCGGCCTGACGCAGGTGGAAGCATTCGAGACCATGGTGGAAAAGGAAACACGTCCCGACAACCGAAAAATGCTGCAGGAAATCATCTCCAAGTTACATGAGGGGCATGCACTTTCTACTGCCCTGCAGCAATTTCCTTCGGTATTCCCGGCACTGTACGTGGCCACGATACGCGCCAGCGAGAAGACGGGTGACTTAAGCGAATCCCTGTCACGTTACATTACCTATCAATCACAAATGGATCTGGTACGCAAAAAAATCGTGAGCGCATCGATTTACCCCGTACTGCTCATCGGCGTGGGTAGCTTGGTCACCCTGTTTCTTATGCTCTACGTGGTGCCGAAATTCAGCCGGATCTACGAGGACATCGGTACGGACTTGCCTTTTTTCTCCAAGTTGCTGATGAACTGGGGACGCCTGTTGGAAGCGCATAAGTCGCTAGTGTTTGGCGGGCTCGTGGGCTCACTAATGCTAGTGACTTATGTTGTATCGCAACCGGCCTTTCAGCAATGGTGTATGCGTTTGCTGTGGCGGCTTCCTGCGGTTGGAGAGCGCATCAGGATTTACCAACTCGCCCGCTTCTACCGCACGTTAGGCATGTTGCTGCGCGGAGGCATTCCTATCGTGAGCGCACTGGAGATGGTTTCCGGTTTGCTGCAACCGGCGTTACGTGGGCAACTGGTGCAGGCATCGAACAGTATCCGCGAAGGCAGGCCGATCTCACATGCCATGGAGCGCTATGGCCTGACGACACCGGTGGCGCTGCGCCTGCTTCGAGTGGGTGAGCGCACTGGTGGCATGGGGGAGATGACAGAACGCATCGCGAACTTTTACGACGACGAAATGGCGCGCTGGGTGGACTGGTTCACCCGGCTGTTCGAGCCGCTACTGATGGCGTTCATAGGTTTGGTTATCGGCGGCATCGTGATCATGATGTATTTCCCAATTTTTGAACTTGCCGGGAGCATCCAGTGAATATGGTCGAGACAGAAACATCGAAAATCACGCCTGAGTATCTGCACGAAGCGCGCATGCAGGCTGGGCGTAACCGGCGCCGCATGGTCGAGGCGCTGGATGAAATGCTTGCGCTTCCAGCAACTGAATTTATGGCAGCGTTGGGCAGCACCTTGCACTATCCGGTGCTGACGATGCACGAGTTGCACCGTTTAGTGCCAGCCTTCGATGTCATCGAATTTCCCCAAGCATTGGAGCATGAGTGCCTCGCACTGCGGGATGAGGACGACAAGCTGCTGGTCGTGTTTGGCGATCCGTTTAATGCGGACATACAGGCTTGGGCCGAAGACCGGATCACACAACATTTTGAATGGTATCTGGCGCATCGCGCGGATATTGCCGCATATCTTGCGCGACACGAGGAAGGTTTGCGCGCCATGGATAGTGTGGTGACGCAGGGTGACCGGATCTTGCGCAGCGGCCATGAGGTCGAAGACCTGTCCTTCAAATCCATCAGCGAGGACACCAGCACCGTGGTCAAGTTGGTGCACTCGACCTTGTATGACGCATTGAGGATGCAGGCCAGCGATATTCATCTGGAAACGGGACCATCCGGCCTGGTGATCAAATATCGTATCGATGGCGTACTGACAACGATGAGCGCAGTGGAAGGGCTAGACCTGGCGGAACAGGTGCTATCCCGGATCAAGGTCATCTCGGAGCTCGACATTGCCGAACGGCGGGTCCCGCAGGATGGGCGCTTCAAGGTCTCCATCCGCGGGCGTGAGGTGGATTTCCGCGTGTCCATCATGCCCTGCATATTCGGTGAGGACGCCGTATTGCGTATTCTCGATAAACAGACGCTGTCGGACGAGGTCAAGGGACTGCGTCTTGATTGTCTTGGCTTCGACGACCAGGCAATCGCCATGTTGCGCCGGCTCGCCAACGAGCCATACGGCATGATGCTAGTCACGGGGCCCACGGGGAGCGGCAAGACCACGACGCTCTACGCTGCCATCACAGAAATCAACCGTGGCCAGGACAAGATCATCACCATCGAGGATCCAGTGGAGTACCAGTTGTCCGGGGTGTTGCAGATCCCGGTCAACGAGAAAAAGGGCCTTACCTTTGCCCGTGGGTTGAGATCCATCCTGCGCCATGACCCGGACAAGATCATGGTAGGTGAAATCCGCGATCCGGAGACTGCCCAGATCGCTATCCAGTCCGCATTGACAGGCCATCTGGTACTCACCACGGTGCATGCCAACAACGTGTTCGACGTCATCGGCCGCTTTATGCATATGGGCGTAGATCTCTACAGCTTCGTCTCCGCCATGAACGGCATCCTGGCGCAGCGACTGGTGCGCATCAACTGCCCGCACTGTGCCGTCGAAAATTTGCCGGATGCACAGCTGCTCGCGGATTCCGGCATCACTCCAGAGCAGGCCAAGGCGTTCATTTTCCGCCAAGGACCCGGATGCGGCCAGTGCCGTGGAACTGGCTTCAAGGGCAGAAAGGCCATAGCTGAATTGCTCAATCTGAATGATGAGATCCGAGAGATGATCGTGGCGCGCGAGCCGATCCGCGTCATCAAGGAGGCGGCGCAGCGCAATGGCACGCGTTTCCTGCGCGAAGCAGCAGTGGATCTGGTACGTCAGGGCGAAAGCACATTACAGGAGATCAATCGTGTCACTTTCGTTGGGTGATCAGGTGCATATCGATTTACGTCCGGACCAGGTGAGTATGGTGCGGCTGCGCAAGGGGCTGCTACGGCCCAAAGTGATAGCCCGGCAGACCGAGTTCTGCAACACCCCAGAAGTGGGTGAGGCGCCGTGGCAGCCAGCTCTGCGCGCCTTGCAGGCAGGGATGCCGGCTTTGGGCGGTGGCAGGATGGATGCAACAGTCGTGCTCTCCAACCACTTCGTGCGCTATGCATTGATTCCACGTGGCGATCAGTTGAGCAATGACCGCGAAGAACAAGCCTATGCCCGCCACTATTTTTCCGTGATCTATGGCAACGATGCCGAGGATTGGGCCTTACGCCTGAGCACTAACGGCCACGGCAAAATGCAGGTGGCGAGTGCGATTGACCAGGGGTTGCTGGATGGCCTGGAACGGGTTGCCGGCGTATGCAGCCTGCGCCTGAGCTCGGTGCAGCCGTATTTGATGACCGTATTCAATCACTGGCGTCGTCGCCTCTCTGGCCCTACGGTCTGGTTTGTATTGGCTGAACAGGGCCGGCTGTGCATCTCACTGTTGAAGCGTGGTCGGTGGTGCAGCCTGCATACCATGAAAAGCGACGATGCGTGGCTTGCCAGGCTGCCGCATATGCTGGAGCGCGAGCTGCATTTGTCCGATAACGGCACGGAACGCGGCACAGTATTCCTGTTCGCCCCCGGGATTGCCGAAGAGGCGCTATTGCCGGTAAGTGACTGGGCGGTCAATTGGTTAAAAGTTGCGTCGGCTCAAGGCACTCTGCCGGATAGCGATTTGACCGGTGCCATGTTGATGAGCGGATAGAACCATGCATGCCTTAGCTCTGGATTATCGGCGCACCAGCCGGTTTTGGCACTGGACAGGGGTCGCTGTGTTGCTGCTTGCGCTGGTGGGCGCGGCACAGCTGGTTTCTTATTATCGTGCATTGTCCAATGAGACGACGCATCTGGAAAAGCTCATCGCCAAGATCGAGCACAAATTGCATCCCAGTCACATTGCGGCTCCCATTACCGTTGCCGAAGCGCAACAGCTAGGCATCGAGGTCAAGAACGCTAACGAAGTACTGCTTCAACTGAGCCTGCCTTGGGACCAGTTGTTTCAAACAGTGGAATCAGCCAATAACGACAATATTGCCTTGCTGGGTATTGATCCAGATTCCAAAAAAGAGCGGATCAGGGTCAGTGGCGAGGCCAAAGATTTTGATGCGCTGCTTGGCTATATCAGGACGTTGCAGGCGAGCAATTTTCTCACCGGGGTGTATCTCCAGCATCATCAGGTACAAGAACAAGATCCCGATAAGCCCATACGCTTTACATTGGACACATCATGGACAGACAAACGCTGAACGCCATGAGATTTTCCGCCACCCGCTGGGCGAGTCGTTTAACCTGGCCATGGATGGCGGTAGTGGGATTGTTGGTGTTCAGTAGCGGCATTTTTTTTTCAGTGATAGCACCTGCTCAGCGCGAACTGGATGTGTTGCACCAGAACTTGTCGTCCCTGCAGAAGCAGATGCATAGTACGGAAAAAATCGCTGCTGTATCGATCCGCGGCGCCTCGCCGACCCAACTTGCTGTTTTCTACGATTACCTCCCTGCGGAACGCAGTCTGCCGGACTGGCTGGAAAAGATAGTGAGCGCGGCTAAGGATAATGAATTGCTGCTCAAGCAGGGAGATTACCGCATTACCCGTGACAAGGGCGGCAAGCTGCTACGCTATCAGATCACCCTGCCGCTCAATGGGTCCTATCTGAATATCCGGAAATTCCTTACCGCTGTGCTATCGGAGATTCCGACAGCTTCTCTGGATAACGTGAAATTTGAGCGCCAAAAGATTGGCGACAGCGTAATCGAAGCCTCCATAGAGCTGACACTTTATTTCGGACGGGCATCATGAAACGGCTTTTGAAAAAGCCATGGATCATGCTAGCGGTCATTTTGCTGGTGACGATTGTCGCCAGTGATTGGCAAAACGTTAACCCCATGGGCAGCAAACCACCCACCTCGGTCGCCAAAGATACAGTCCGGGAAGCTGACAGGCCGGCGCTTCCACATAAGGCGAACGTGATGGAAGTGGCTGCTGTCCGAATGGACAAGTTGGGCCACCGTGCCATGAGCGACGTGGAAATGATCAATGTATTCAATAGCAAATCATGGTTCGTCCCACCCCCGCCACCGCCCTTCACGCCCCCCAAGCCGGTGCCGCCCCCGCCTCCGGCTGCTCCGCCCCTGCCCTATACTTTTCTCGGCAGCTACCA
>JBDTOX010000146.1:0-4482 GCA_039933015.1 Methylophilaceae bacterium | reverse complement strand
CTAACAATCAAGCACCGTAACTTGCTCCGAAAGCCTGATCATGCGTTCCACCGGCGTCACCCAGACGATGCCATCGCCGATCTGGCCTGTATGGCCGACCTCGACAAGTATCTGCACAACGCCTTCGACCAGCTCATCCGGGGTCACCATTTCTATACGTACTTTAGGGCTGTAATCGGTGAGCTCTTCGCGTATTCCTGCCGAAGGCAGGGCCACATGATGGCCGCAGCCTTCCACCTTACTTACCGTCATGCCAGGAAAATCTTTAATGCTGCGTAGTGCCGAGCGTATTTTTGGCAACCGGTGCGGCTGTACCACTGCTTTGATTTCTTTCATGCTTGGACCTCTTTCATTGTTCGATTCCTTTCATGCCTCCATTATTGCTAGGCTTCGATTCTGGATTCTTCAAATTTGCGATACAGCGTCGGCACTACAACCAAGGTTAACAAGGTCGAAGTGATAAGGCCACCAATTACCACAATTGCCAATGGGCGCTGAATTTCAGACCCCGGACCAGTGGCGAACAGGAATGGCACCAAAGCCAGCATGGCCACGGTAGCCGTCATCATGACCGGCCTGAAACGCTGTTTGCAGCCATGCACAATCGCTTCTAACTGGCTCATGCCTTCATCACGCAGGCTGCGGATATAAGACACCAGCACCACGCCGTTAAGCACCGCCACCCCCCACAACGCAATAAAGCCCACCGAGGCTGGCACCGAGAGGTATTCCCCGGTGACAAACAGCGCAATGATGCCGCCTATCGAGGCGAACGGCAGCACCATGATGATCATGGTGGCATAGCGCAGCGAGTTGAACAGCAGGAACAGCAGGAAAAAGATCGCCCCTATGGTGATAGGAATAATCACTTTCAGATGCCCCAGCGCGCGCTCCATATTCTGGAACTGGCCGCCATATTCCAGATAGTAGCCGTCAGGCAGTTTGAGCTGCTTGTCCAGCACTTGCTGCAACTCGGCGACAAAGCTGCCCAGATCGCGGTCTTTGACGTTAACACCGACGACAATACGGCGTTTGGCCAGCTCACGGCTGATCTGCGCGGGACCGTCGCGGATTTCTATCTTCGCCAGATCCCTCAATGCCACACGCGAACCGTTAGGCGACGTGACCAGGATATTGCTAATAGCATCGACATTGTTACGGAAACTCTCCGGGTAGCGCACGGCAGCGCTGAATCGCCGCTGGTCTTCAAAGATTTCGGTCGCGACCTTGCCGCCAATGGCGGTCTCAATGACATCATGGATATCTGCGGCATTGATGCCATGACGCGCAATAGCCTGCCTATCGACCGTGATATTCAGATATTGCTGGCCGGAAACCTTCTCCACGCGCAAATCGGCAGAGCCGCGCACCGTGCCCGCTATTTTTGCGATTTCGTCCGCTTTGGCTTTTAACAACACCATATCATCGCCGAACACTTTTACCGCGACGTCCGAACGCACACCCGTAAGCAGTTCATCGACACGATCAGAAATAGGCTGCGCCATCACCACTTGCACACCTGGCAAGCCTTCGATTAGTGCCTTGCGCATAGTTTCTGCAATATCGTCCTGGGTCCAGCCCTGAGGCCATTCACTGCGCGGCTTGAGGCTGACAATGGGTGATGATTCATTTTGGCCTTGCGGGTCGGCTGGGCTCTCGCCACGGCCAACACCGGAAACCGCCGATTTAACGCCTGGCACTTTTTCCATGATCAAGCGCATGGCAGCCGATTCCATCTTGATGGATTCCTCCAGCGAAATATTAGGCACTCGGTTGATACCCGGCACGATAGAGCCTTCTTTCATCTCGGGTATGAAAGAGGTACCGAGCAAAGGCACGATCAAAATGGCGCCTGCAAATACGGCGCAGGCAGCCATGATGGTCTTCTTCTCGTTGGCCAGCGCCCAGTTCAGCATGGCCATATAAGGACGCTTCATGGCCTTAATCATGCGCGTATCTTCGCCGCTGCCGCCCTTAAGCAGGTAGGAACACAGGACTGGAGAGAGGGTTAAAGACAGCACCAGCGACACAAACATGGCAATGGCTATGGTTAAGGCCAAAGGCGCGAACATCTTGCCTTCCATGCCTTGCAGCGTCATCAAGGGCAGGAATACCAGGATAATGATGCCGACCCCGAACAACACTGGCGTGCCGACTTCAGTTGCTGCTTCCAGCACCACGCGCACCTTGCTTTCACCCGGGCGGTGGCCTAATTGGTGAAAGGTATTTTCCACCACCACCACAGAACCATCGACCATTAGACCTATGGCGATTGCCAAACCACCGAGCGACATCAGGTTGGCGGAGATACCGTAGTAATTCATCGCCATGAAGGTAATCAAGGGCGTCAGTATCAAGGTCCCTACCACAATCAGGCTGGAGCGCACGTCGCCCAAAAACAGGAACAGAATCACAACCACCAGGATAATGCCTTCAATCAGCACTTTCACCACGGTATGCAGTGCCGCATCGACCAGCTCGCTACGATCATAAAACGGGGTGATCTGCAGGCCGCCAGGCAACATGCCTTTTGCATTCACCTCCTTAACGCGCTCCTTGATACGGCTGACCACCTCTTTGGCGTTGCCGGCACGCATCATCATGACAATGCCACCAACGGCTTCTGTCTCGCCGTTCTTAATCAGCGCACCTACCCGCACCTCGTGACCCAACTGCACTTCGGCCACATCGCGCATATAAACCGGCACGCCATTCTGCTCTTTGAGCACGATGCCGCGAATGTCGTCGAGGTTTTGAATCAGGCCCACGCCGCGAATCAGGTATTGCTCGGCATAATGCGGCAATATCCCGCCACCGCTATTAGCGTTGTTGCGCGCCAGCGCTGTGTACACATCCTGCAATTTAAGGCCGTAATGGCTCATGCGATCCGGATTCACCAACGCCTGGTATTGCTTGACGTAACCACCCTGCGAGTTGATTTCGGCCACGCCTGGAATACCGCGCAATAGGGGACGCACAACCCAGTCCTGCACAGCACGGCGCTCAGTCAGCTCCGCTTGCGTCAGCTCTGTTTTGCCGTCCGTGGGTTTATCCAGCGTATATTGATACACCTCGCCCAGGCCCGTAGATACCGGGCCGAGGATGGGCGTCACGCCTTGCGGCATCTTGTCCATCACCTCCATGAGGCGCTCCATTACCAACTGGCGCGCAAAATAGACATCGGTGCTTTCGGTAAAGACCAGGGTAATGAGTGACAGGCTGTTTTTATTGAGGGAGCGCATCTCGGTTAAACCGGGCAAGCCGGTCATCGAAATTTCCAGCGGTACGGTAATAAAGCGCTCAACTTCCTCCGGTGAGCGGCCAGTCGCCTGTGTAGCAATCAATACCTGCACATTGGTGACGTCCGGGAAGGCATCTACAGAAAGCTTTTTGACAGCGAACATCCCCGCCACCATCAAAGCCAGGGCAAGGACGACAACAATCAGGCGCTGCTTAAGCGCAGCGCGTATAAGAGACTCAATCATGGCTTATTCCAGTTCCTTGCGCTTGCGCTCGTTGTTGAGGTGAAAAGCACCCTCACCTACTACAATCTCGCCTTGGGCCACGCCACTGGTAACTGCCACCATGCCCTGATATTCCGGTCCTAACGCTACTTCACGCAGACGGTATTTGTTGGGTGCTGTCTGCACAAATACATGATCCTTGTCATTTTCGCGCACGATGCCTTGCACCGGCACGGCTATGCGCGGCACAGCCTTGGATTGCACCAGCATGGAAACCAGCATGTCCGGCTTGATAGCGTGGTCGCCGTTCTGCATATCGGTACGTACAGTCACCGTACGCGTTTGCGGATTGACCACATCGCCCACATAAATCAGCTTGCCGGTAAATTGCTTACCGTTCAGCGCCGGGATTTCAATGTTGACCTCTTCGCCTTGCTGAATCAGCTCGAGTTGCTGTTCTGGCACTTCCGCCACTGCCCACACATGGGATAAATCAGCCACGATAAACAGCTCTTCCGCAGGCTGGACCACCTGCCCCAAGTTCACCTTACGGCTGATCACAGTGCCCGCCAGGCGCGCAGAAACACTGCTAAGTGAGCGTATCTGGCCTGATTTTGATAACTGTGAAATCGCCTTCTCCGACATACCTAATACCAGCAACTGGTCGCGTGCGGCATTGAGGTCAGCTTGCGCTGCGCTTAGCTCAGCCTCGCGGCGCTGCAATTCCGCGGTACTGATCACATCCGATTCCAACAATAGGCGCGCACGCTCCACCGCCTTGGTCTGCAAGCCGATTTGTTGCAGGGCCTTAATGTAGGCCAGCTGATTCTGTGCGAGCTCTGTACTGTTCAGCGTTGCCAGCATCTGGCCTTGTTGCACGTTTTGGCCAAGCACCACATCAATATCGGTGACACGGCCCGTGACCGAGGCACCGATATGTGCCACCCGTTGTTCATCCACCTGGATACTGCCGGGAATACGCAGCACTTCGCGGATTTCAGCCAAGCCTACAGTAGCC
>JBDTOX010000145.1:0-2977 GCA_039933015.1 Methylophilaceae bacterium | reverse complement strand
ATCAGTGCCAGTTTCTTGGCCACGATTATGGCCCGGGGTTGCAGCCTAGCTGCTGCGTTTGCGGATGTAAAAAATGAATTCCTTGTCAGCCTGTTCCAGCGACAATAGTTCATGGCCAGTCTGCTTGCAAAAGGCTTGAAAGTCTTTAACTGAGCCAGGGTCGGTGGCCATGACTTTCAGTATCTGGCCACTCTCAATTTCCGCCATGCCTTTTTTGCAGCGCAGTATGGGCAGCGGGCAATTCAGGCCGCGGGCATCGAGTTCTTTATTGGATTCCATGATAAATTCCTTGAATACTTAACTTAAAGTGCATAAAGCCATTAGCCTTTGGGGCCGAAAGGGTAACCAGCCTTGCCCCAGGCCAGCACGCCGCCACGCAAATTGTATACTTGCTGACGCCCTTTATTGGCGATGAAGGCCGAGGCCTGTGCTGAGCGTATGCCGCTATGGCAGTAGAGCACCAGCGGCTCATCGCCATTCAGCGATTCAAATTTGACGGGGATCATGGCGAGCGGGACATGTGCAGCGCCTGGAATAATCCCGCGCGCTACCTCATCGTCGTTGCGTACATCAACCAATAGCAATTTCTGATTGGCTATCATTTCAAACAATTCGCCTGCTTCGATTTCGGTGTAGCCGTGCATAAAATTCCTGAGTAGCGTGGATATGAGTGTGGAAAACAAATAACACATTATACGAACGGACAGCCATATTATGCCAGAGCGCTGTGCCGGGCAGGCATGGCTTGACCAATCGGTCGCGCGCACATGCAGTAAATAAAGCAGCGTCCCCATGACTAACCATGGAAAGGTCTTGATTTAAGCCTGAACCAGGCGTGGATTGCTGCCGCAGCACAGCGTGCTGTAACTTTGCCGTTAAAGGCAGGCAGCTTGGTCAGCTAACAGCAGCCATGGTGGTTGCGTATCCATGAGGCGCGATTGGGGCACATAGCTGTTTACCCAGCAACAGCTCGAACATCGCTGCCGGTAATGGTCTGGAAAACAGGTACCCTTGCGCGTAGTCGCAGCCCGCGCTGGCCAGCAGCCTGCGTTGTTCCTCTGTCTCCACGCCCTCTGCTATCACTTTCAGGCCTAGCTTGTGTGCCATCACGATGATGGCTTCGGATAACGCCATGTCGTTGGGGTCAGTCGCCAGATCGCGCACGAATGACTGGTCGATCTTCAGGTAGTCGATGTCAAACTTCTTGAGATAGGATAGTGACGAATAGCCGGTGCCGAAATCATCAATCGCCACCTGGATGCCCGCATCCCTGAATTCGAGCAGTTTATCGGTAGTGTCGGACGCACCCAGCAGTAAACCTTCAGTGATTTCGATCACCATGCTTTGTCCGGACAGCCCCAGGCTCTGCAAATAACTGAACCAAGCCTGATATGAACCGTCGACATGCTTAATGAGCTGGACCGGCGATACGTTCACGCTGAGTTGCAGATTGATATTGTATAGCGTCCTCCAGTACTTCAATTGGCGTGCTGCTTCCTTGAATACCCAATCGCCGATCTCGACAATCAGCCCGGTTTCTTCTGCGAGCGGGATGAATTGCGCGGGACTGACGGTGCCCAGCTCCGGGTGCTGCCAGCGGATCAGCGCTTCCGCCTTGATGATCTGGCCAGTAGCCAGATCCACGATAGGCTGGTAATGCAGCATGAATTGGTTGGCGCTCAGCGCACCGCGCAACTCATTGGTCAGGCGCAGTCGTGCCTGCACCGCATCCTGCATGGGCGGCATAAAATAACTGTAGCGGTTGCGCCCCGCATTCTTGGCGGCATACATCGCTTGATCAGCATGCATGAGCAGCTCATTGATATCTGTGGCATCGTCAGGATACAGCGTGATGCCTATGCTAGCCGAGATATAAGCGGTTTCGCTCCCCAGCAGGAACGGTTGGGCCAGGCTTTGCAGGATGTTTTCGCTTATCCGCCCGATACTGCCGGTATCGTCAAGTTCTGCCAGAATCACGGTGAATTCATCACCCCCCATGCGTGCCACGGTGTCGGTCGCGCGCACGCAACCGCTGATGCGCTGCGCCGCTTCCTTCAGCAGCGTGTCGCCCATGTTGTGCCCGAGCGTGTCGTTGACTTCCTTGAATTTGTCGAGGTCGATATACAGCAGCGCTGTTTTCAGGTTGGCGCGCTGCGCCTTCTTCATAGCCTGCTCCAGGCGGTCGTGGAACATGCGGCGGTTGGGTAGGCTGGTCAGGGGGTCGAAGTTGGCCTGGTTCCAGATTAGATCCTCGGATTGTTTTTTCTGCGTGATGTCGCGGATAAAGCAGTTGAACTTATGCTTGCCTGCCGCCTTGATTGCGGTGATGGACAATTCGATAGGGAATTCGTGGCCGTCGCGATGCAGTCCGATTAGCTCCGCCCGTGAATTCAGCATTTCGCACTCGCCGGTGTGCATAAAATGCTGCAGGCCCTGCCGATACTTTTCGCGGAACTGGGGCGGGACGATGGTTTCGCTGAGTGGCCGTCCGATCGCTTGCGCGCGCTGCCAGCCGAAAACCTTTTCTGCCTGGTGATTCCAGCCGGTGATGATGTCTGCGGTATCCATTTGCACCACGGCATCCATGGCAGTCTCGATGGTGGCGCTCAGGCTATGCTCATCTTCACGCTGCTTTTCGAACAAGGTACTAAAACCATCGGCCATTTGGTTGAAGCTGTCGCCTATTTTACGCAGCTCATCGCGTGTTTCGAGCTTGACGCGCATGTTTAGATTACCGCTGGCGAAAGCTTTTGCGGCGAGGGTAAACGACTGGATGCTGCTGATAATGACGTAGTAATTACCAATCGCAAAATAACCCATAATCAGGAATAACAGCAGGGTGACGCCGATGCTCACATAGAGTACTTTTTCTGCCTTGGCTATGCGCGCCTTGATGAGCGCCTCGGCGGTCGGCAATAGCGTCGCATATATTTGTGCGTAGCCGTTGTTGATCTGCGTGGTGGCCATATCCAGAAAG